>PXBB01000011.1 GCA_003565735.1 Bacteroidales bacterium | reverse complement strand
CCCCCCCCCCTCCCCTTTTTTATTATTTATGCTTTTAATTTATGCTAAACCATTGCCATAATTATGATAGCCAAAGCCGCCAGCAAGATTCCCAACCAGTTGATTCTTCTTAGAGTTTCTTTAAATACAAAATATCCAATAAGTGCTGCCAGCGCTACAATGCTTACATTAAATATCGGAAAAAAAACCGAGCTTTCAAAAACACTCAATGCTTGTAGAAAAAAATATGTCGAACCCAAATTAAGCAAGCCCAAAATAGTACCCCCCGCAATGTTTTTCCATTCAATTTTTTGCGGTTTAACACAGCTTTTAATACCAAAAAAAATCAATCCGAAAATAAGGCTGATGAAAAAAGCAGATGATAGAAAATACATGGAGTCTCCAAACAAAAAGCGTCTTTCGGCATAATTTAGAAGCGTATCGTTTGTCCCGTTGCCTAAAAAAAGTAGTACCGGCAATATCAAATAATAACTTTTTATGCTGATTTTTTCTTCTCTTTTAAAAGTTAAATAAAAGGCCATTAGAGCACAAATAATTCCTATAATTTTTAAAATGCCCAATGGCTCGTTGTATAACAAAAAACCAAAAACCACAGGTATCACTACAGACATTTTGCTCGTCACGGCTGTAATGGCCACACCAACTTTTTGCGAAGACAAAGCAAAAATATTGAACACAAACATCAAGAAAAATCCAGATAAAATAGCAAAAATCAGCCATGCTTGATCAGTTATTTCCGCAATACCCGAAAAACCGGTACTCAAGCTAAAGCCCAGCATTGAAGCTACAAAATAGTTGACAACAATGGCCTGTAAATTATTTATCCCAAACCTTATAAACAACTTAAAAAGCACTACTATCAAAGTAGATTGCACCACAGCTAAAATCAGATAAAGCATATCACGTCCATTAAAATGGTTTTTGAAACAAAAAAAGCCAAAGTTAGAAAATAAATCAAAAACCTTATAAAAATCATATAAAAATAGCTTTAAGACAGCACTTTATAACAATTCACATCCCCCTTTTTAGTTTTGCGCAAACGTTTACAAACGAATAACAAATGTTACTAAACGCTTATTCTCCGACTGTGCTTATTGTGAGGTCGTTACTTTGCAGAAGCATTTGAAAAAATCACGTTTAGGAAAATTAAATTATCATTAACTCATAAAAATTAAGTATTATGAAAACAAATGTAAACAAAGTAGAACTGGTAGGATTTGCCGGTATGGATGCCGAAGTAAAAGAAGTAAGAGAAGGCATGAAAGTCGCTCGTTTTTCGCTTGCAACACGCGAAAGTTTTAAAAATAAAAATGGCGAGTGGGTAAGCACAACAACATGGCACCGTATAGTGCTTTGGAATAACAACGCTGACCTGGCTGCAGCAACTGTTAAAAAAGGCGCACGTGTATCGGTGACCGGAAAAATTAATAAGAAAAGTTACCAAACCGAAAAAGGCGATACACGCCATGTTTTTGAAATTTTAGCTCAAAATCTTACTGTAATGGCTTAAAAACAAATTAAATTAAATATTCACAAATAAAAAATTAGAATCATGAAAGCAAATGTAAACAAAGTAGAGTTAGTAGGTTTTGCAGGCCAGGATGCCGAGAGTAAAGACATTAAAAACAATATGAAAATAGGGTTTTTCTCATTAGCAACCAGTGAGAGTTACCGTACCAAAACAGGCGAGTGGGCCAGTAATACCAGTTGGCACCGCATAGTGCTTTGGAATGAAAATGCCACAAAAGCTACAGAAGAGGTGAGAAAAGGCTCCCGTGTTTCTTTAACAGGCAAGCTTAACTACAGAACCTATGAAACAAAAAGTGGTGAAAAAAGAACTATTGCGGAGGTAATAGCAACAAGTTTTGAAGTCTTGCCGCGCACTGTGAGTGAAAATGCTTCTTAAAGCTTTTCAATAGGTTTTTCATCCATTTGTTCATTAAAAAGGAGGTGGCTCATAAGGGCAGCCTCCTTTTTTAATAAGGGGAAGGGTTTTAAAAGATCAGGACTTATTTCCAAGCCAATTGAATTATGGTATTAAAATATTATTTGTAATTTTTAAAAACTAAAGAAGCATTATGACCACCAAAGGCAAATGAGTTTGACATGGCCACATTAATATCTTGGGCGCAGGCTTTTGCAACATAATTCAAATCCAGTTCGGGGTCGGATTTTTCGAGGTTAATTGTGGGATGCACCTGTTGCTCATTAATGGTCTTGACAGTGATGGCCGCTTCAATTGCGCCGGCAGCTCCTATAGTATGCCCTATCATAGACTTTGAGGATACCACAGTAAGTTTTTCGGCATGTTTGCCAAAGAGTTTTTTAATGGCTTTGGTTTCCAGTAGGTCATTTAATGTTGTACTAGTGCCGTGCGCATTGATATGGTTGACTTCTTCGGGTTTTATTTGTGCATGTTCCAATGCTTTTTTCATGGTTATATACATGCCTTCGCCTTCATCTTTGGGTGAAACAATATTGTAGGCTTCACTTGTGATAGCATAGCCCGAGAGCTCTGCCAATATGTCGGCTTTTCTTTCTTTAGCTGTTTCTTCTGCTTCTAAAACCACGACGCCTGCTCCTTCTCCGATAACAAAGCCGTCTCTGTCGGCAGAAAACGGGCAGCTGGCTTTTTCGGGGTTTTGGTTATTAGTGGAAAGGGCAAAAAGAGCATTAAAGCCTTTAATCTCTTCGGGGTTAATAATTGAGTCGGCGCCACCTGTTATAACCATATCTGCCTGCCCATTACTTATCATATCATAGGCCAAAGCTATGGCATAAGCCGAAGAGGCACAAGCTGTAGAAACGGAAAAATTAGGCCCTTCGAACCCGAATTCCAAAGACACCCAGGCACTCATGGCATTATTCATACTTTTCAGAATCATGTTCTTTACATCTGTGCCTTTTTCTACAGATGAGTTGGCAGTGTTTACAACACCCATAATAACGGCACAGCGATCCTTCGGGTAAAAGTTGGGAACGATATGCCCTTTTTCAACAACTTCTTTGGTGCAAACCAAAGCCATGCGCGTAATTCTTGTCATCTGCCGGGCTACCCTCTTTTTTACGTAGTTTTCGCTGTACTCTTCAAAGTCCTGTGGCACTTCAGCCGCAATTTGTGTCTCTAAATCATCTGGGGGAAAAAGACTTATTTTTTTAACGCCCGAACGACCTTCCAACAATTTAGGCCAGGCCTCTTCCATATTTAAACCCAAAGCAGTAATAGAATTTATAGCAGTAACAACGACTTTTCTTTTCATTTTTCAACTGTCAGATTAAGTAAACTTAATTATCAAAAGGGTTAAACTCTGTTCCGATATATTCGGATAAGACAAAAATAATATCCGATTTATCAAAGAATCCCTTATTTATGTACATATTTGCAAAATTACGAAATAAATCCCTGACAAAAGAGTCGATTTCTTCTTTTTTGCCGGCACTTATTTCTCCGGGCAGGCTTGTGTCATTAATAAAGCTGTAATGCGTTGTCTCAGATCTTTTTTTCAGGTGTTCGAGTAGCGCTATTATATGTGCGGGCTTTTCGCACATGCGGCTGTAATTATCTATAGCCACAAGCAATATTGATGAACCGATGCTATCCATGGTTTCAAAAATTGCAGGCCGGAATAATTTATCTTGTACAACTTCATCAAAAGCTTTAAAAGATATTTGGTTTGACTTGCAGTAATTAAATGCACCGCTTTGTATATCGAGGAAGAAACGGTTGACGGCAAAGGCCGTTATGTTGTTTTGCAGAAACACCTTTTTGTCAATTTGTTCAGCAAAGTCAATTAAAGTTTTAATATTTTTTTTTTCTGTCTGTGCGCCGGGAATAATTTCTACCATTTTGTTGGTCTCAACAGGAAAAAAAAAGTGCATGCCTGCCATTCTCTTTTTGAGTTTGTCTGAAACATTAAGGCTGTCTGTACTTATGGAAGAACTGTTACTCACAATAAGTACAGTCTCATCTGTTGCTGTTTCCAGCCTGTTGAAAAGAGCTTCCTTTTGACTCTTGTCTTCGTTGATACATTCGATAATGATATGACAGTTTTTTAAGTCATTGATGCTATCGCAGATAGTTATCCTGTTAACCTCTTTAGCATAAGTTTCCTGTGTTATTATTTCATGTTTAAGCAGGCGCTTTAGTTTTTTTTCAAACTTTTTCCGGGCATCATTTTTATCAATATTGTGCCATGTGATATTAAAAGGGTATTTAAAGAGATGATTGAATAGGCTTTTACCCATTTTGCCGCCGCCAATAATGCCAATATTTAATGTGCTTTCTCCCTGCATATTCTCAAATTTTCTTTGATGTGCTTTTTGTCTTGATATGTTGTAATTTCTTTTTTCAGAGCCTGTTCGTAAAAGGCGGCTGCTTGGGCATATTGTTTTTTGCTTTTATAATAATCACCCGCCAGACTATAGCTTAAAAAGTACATGGGGTTGGATGCAATTAAATCCCTGACGAGGCTATCATCAACATTATCAGTTTTTCTGTCTGGTGTTTTGTTTATTATAATATTTTTCAACTCCCTAAAAGTCTGAAATTTTTGAAATTGCCCGGAGAAGAGAAAAGAGTCTGCGGGTATTTCGAGCTCCTTACTGTATATTTCAATATGCTCATCAAGGCCTCTGTAATTGTCGAATATTTTATTTAAGTCGTAGGCTACATATTTGCCAAGTTGGTAGGGCTGTGTAGATACCCACACAAGTCTTTTTTCGGGGATAAAAATAACAGAATGATGCGCTATGAGTTGATTTATAGCTTTTTCATTACCCATGCCAATGTCTGCCCCGGCAATTCCCTTTTGGTCACGCAAAATTGTTGCTGTTTTGAGATGGTCAAGGGGCATTTTTTCGTCAATAAGTTCTTTTACACGCTTGTAACGGTATGGTGAGGAGCTGTGGCTGATAGCCATCATATTTTGTTGTTCCTCGGCAAATGTTTCGCTGAGGAAATGATTTGTGCAAATAATTTGTGTTCTGTCGTCCACTGCGTATAGAGCCATTTCCTGTAAGCCTTTTTCGATAATAACAGCCTTGTTGTCCTGGGCAGACGCTATGAGAAAAGCTTCGGCAACAAATGTTTCTCTGGAACCGGCAATTTTATAGGCTTCTTCTATATTCTCAGCATACTGTAATATTTCGCGTGCCAAGATGGACACAGGGGTTTTGACATTGAGGGGAATGCCTGAGGCGCCCGCGTTAATGGTCACGCTAAGTCCTTTTTCATTCATGCCCGAAACAACACCTATCATGCCTCCCCAGGTGACAGACATAAACTTATAACCGCTGTCGGGGGCATAAAAAGCAACTATTTTTTCTTTAGAAAACTCATCGCCCACGTAGAAGTCGAAGTTGCGCCCAACAATAAGCAGGCTGTCTTTGCTTTTTTTACCCCATGTGGCAAAAGATGTGCAGCCAACCATACCCAGGCTTTGCAAAGTGTGCCCTATATCGTGAGCGGCATGATAATTTAAAAACCGCAGGTAAGGTGGTCCAATAAAGGCAAACTCTTCGGAAGCCGCTTTGGAGACTCCATATATTTCCAGCTGATATTCTTTGCTGATATGGTTAACCATATCTTTGTTATACCATGCAATAAAGTATTTAAGGAACCTTAAATAAAACTCCGAGGGTATCATTCTTTTTATTTCATTGATAAAGGCTTTTTCCTGTCTGTAAATAAGGTCTTTGGCCAAAATGCCTTTCATGGCACCTCTTTCAAAAGCTTCGCCTTCTACATACATTTCCCACAAGCCGCTTTCGCTTTTGCGTAACCAATTGTTTCCAACAGCATAAAAATTCGAGTCCAGAGCCAGACGCTCCTGTTCTAAAATCTCGAGGTTTTCGGGTTTTGGAGGACGGATAACGACAGCCACTCTGAAATAAATTAAGAATGTGATTAAAAGCAACAGTAGCAGACCGAGAGTTGTGAAAAGGTATTTAAAAAAAGTCTTCATTACTTAGACATTATTCACTTTGTCAAATAAATATTTACCTCCCACAAAATGAGCTGAGGTTATCAACGACCCCATAGATACACCCAAAACACCATGTAAGTTAATATTTTGCCCTGTAAGATACAGGTTAGGCACTTTAGAGCGAACAGGCAACAAAGTTTTCATGGTGTTGTTGCAGTCGCGCATATTTCCGTATATAGAGCCTTGGTGTGTTCCCGTGTAATCTCTGTAGGTAAGTGGGGTTGAGGTATAGTATTTCTTTATTTTCTTTCTGAGACCCGGGTATTTCCTTTCAATAAAGTCTATCAGTATTTCGGCTTTTTCTTTTTTAAAAGCTTTATAGTCTTCTCCTCTTTTTTCTACTGTGGTATTCTCCCAGGCTTTTAAATCATTATAATCCATAAATGTGATAGCCATAAGGCAGTCGGCATATTTATCCGTATGCGAAGTGGCCGGCGTGAATAACATATAGCCGCTGGGCCATTCTACCTCTTTATAAACATCGGCAACCCAAATATTATCATTATTACAGTTGAAATAATTATAGTTAAGATAAGGAAAGGAGTTTTTTTCAAGTACGACGTAAAGAGAAAAAACGCCAATGGTTTGCTCTATGTCATTAATTCTGTTGGTGAAAACTTTTCTAACCAGCTTGCTTTCTATAAGTTCAAAAGTTTTTACAGGGTGTATGTCTGAGATAAATTTCTTAGCATGTACCCGTTCGCCATGTTTTAATCTGACGGCTTCAATAGCTGTGTCGTTGCTGTTCATAACGAACTCTTCAACTTCTGCATTTTTTCTTATGGTTCCGCCATGTTTTTGAATTTCATCTACCAAAACATCTGCAATTTGATGCCCGCCATCCACAAAGCGCCAGGCACTTTCAACAAGAGAATTGAGAATGACCATGTGCACATAAAGTGGGGCTTTGGCGGATTTGTGAAAATGTAAAGTATTGGCTCCCGACAAAATCTGCTGTAGCTCATTATTATCAGTAATTGATTTTATAAAATCAAAGGCATTGTGTTCAAAATATTTTAAAGTGGGCTTGTCTTCAAATGCTTGTGAAGGCTTATTTAGGAATAACTCAGTGGCATTGGCAATATTTTTGAGCATGGCCACAAAATCGTTCAGGGCCTTTTTGTCATTGGGAAACTGTTCAAGAAGATTATCCACAAATCTGTCGTAACCCTGTGCGTATTTATATGTACGGCCATTTATTTCGAGCATGTCAAAAACATCTTTGTTCAATTGTCTCATTTTTACTTTATCAAGCAAGCCGAAATATTTGAAAAAGCGCCAAAGCATTTGCCCCTCATCAAGACCACCGACATAATGCATACCCGTATCGAAAATGCAGTTATTTCTCACAAAAGTTTGCAGGCATCCACCCAGTTGGTGGTGTTTTTCAAGCACACATACATTGTAACCCTCTTTACTTAGTATGTAGGCACATTGTAGCCCGCCCAGGCCGCTGCCTGTAATAACAACATCATACATGATAGTTTGTTTAAAATTATTTGTAAAAATAGTCAGAATTATTTTAACAGCCGAAAAAAGTTCAGCCTGTATATTCACAAAAAGCAAACAAAGCATGAAATAAACTTGGTTTTATCATAAAAAACAACGACATTAGTACCTATCAAAACCACCGAGAAATATGCTAATAGGGAGCATTACTGTTTCTAGTTTTTTTGATGATATGAGTAAAAAAAGTACTTATTTCATATTTTTTGTGTATTTTTGGAGTTGAAAACTCCAAATTGGAAGCAAATATGGAATTGCTAAGTCGTTTTTTCGAGGAACCTGACATGAGTTATTTTCTTTTTGGGCCTAGGGGTACAGGGAAGTCAACATGGTTGAAGAGTACCCATAAGGATGCTTTATATATAGACCTTCTGCACCCCGAAGCATTCAGAAGGTTATCAGCAAGACCCGAGCGGCTTCTTGAAATTATTGAAGGGAACCCTGAAAAGAAGAAAGTTATTATTGATGAAGTTCAGAAACTACCTATTTTACTTGATTTTGTGCACAAGATTATTGAAGAAAAGAAAGAGGTTAAATTTATTCTTACCGGTTCCAGTTCAAGAAAATTGAAGAGAAGTGGTGTTAACTTGCTGGCGGGTCGTGCAGCCAACAAGACATTTCATCCCTTCATAGCAGCGGAGCTTGGGGATGAATTCAGCCTTGAAAATTCTTTGCTCTATGGCATGATACCATTGGTATGCAAATCGAAAAACCCTCTTGAGACATTAAACGCTTATTTGTCTTTATAGGCTTTATTCTAAATTAAATATGATTTAAGGGCAAACTCTTAAATAAAGCCCACGCATTTGTTGACACTAGTGCAGCCAAGGCAAATTCTTTTACCTTGTCTGTTTTTCCCTTTACCTGT
>PXBB01000142.1 GCA_003565735.1 Bacteroidales bacterium | reverse complement strand
TTTTCATTAAAAAAATTGATTTAATATTTACACAAAAATATAAAAAACATTAAAAGAAAGGCGAAAAAATATGGTTTTTTTTTAAACCCTGAAATAATCATGATTTTTTTCAGCTTAGGCACAAAGTATTGAAAGATGCAGGCACTGTAGCTAAACCAGGGCTTTTGTAATGAAATAGATGGTGTGCAATTCAGACTTGTAGCAGCAAAGTTACATGCTGATTTATGGTGTTAGTAAAGAAGTCTTGATATGTGGCTTAGTTTTTGATAACTGAAAACTTTTAATTTTAAATTTAAAAGGATGAAAAATATGAAAAAAATTGATTTTAAAAGCTTACCTATAAAGGAGGTTGTTGTTTTTAATAAGCGTTTTTACAGTTTGTTGACATCAGTTTTTATGTTTACTTTTTTGGTTTTTATGCTGTCTGCTTGCCAAAAAGATGATGATAAAGACAATAGTCAGTCCCCCATCATTCCAAATACGCCAAAACCTTCCGTATTGACATGTGAAGTAAATGGCGTTCCTTTTGAGGCAGAAGAAGTAAAAATCTTATGGGTGTCTTCTGCCGGTGGCGTCAACAAAATTGGTTGTGAAGCAACGGATGCCCACGGCAACGGCTTGTCTTTTGCTGTCGAAGCTTCTACTGTAGGCACATATGAGCTCAGTGGTTCAGATTCAGGGACATCCTCAACAGATTTTATTTATGCTCCCGAGGGCACCATATACTTTGCCGGTTTTGGTTTTCAAAGCACAGCAGTCGTTACTTTTACCCAAATTGACAATTACGATAAAACCAATATGGAAATCTCCGGCGAGTTTAACTTTACCGTTAGTGGCAGCAATTTGCCTGACAGTCCCTACATCATAACGGAAGGGGTTTTCGAACATGTAAGATGGTAAATTTGACACGCATTCTAAGTGCTTTTCCGGGTTATGAGCAAATCTGACAGTGAGTGTCAGTCTCTGAACATCCATGAAACACCGAATTTGAAAGAAAGACCCTGATAGGGATATTGGGGTGTTGCATACTTATTGCTGCCCGAAAAACTTTCGTTAATGTGATGTGCTTTCAGAAATAGTCTTGCCGATTTTATCTTAAAGTTGATAAATACATCAAATATGGGATAGTTACCGG
The DNA here is from genome assembly GCA_003565735.1 of Bacteroidales bacterium. GTDB lineage: Bacteria > Bacteroidota > Bacteroidia > Bacteroidales > PXBB01 > PXBB01. The sequence goes on along the minus strand of PXBB01000142.1, from coordinate 7,276 downwards.
TTTTGGTATGATTTTGCAGGTAAAAGCGTCGCGTAGTGGGCATGTAATCGTATGCGTAATATGAAGTATTGTAATAAAAATCTATACCAAAATTCGCATATAAAGCTTCCTGAAACATATATGTCCCATAATAAAGGCTATGGTGCGTAGCAAATAAAGGCAAAGGCATCATATTTTCATGGCTGCTTTTTTGAACAATTATTTTAGGGTCGTAGTGGAGCCCCCCGAAAGTAAAATTTTTACAAACCCAACCCTGCCAAACCTGAATAGGATTACTATATTGCTTTGGAAGTGCGTAAGCATCATTGTAAATGTAATTGGTAATCTGACTTGCTCTTAGCTCCGTTTTTATACGCCTGTAATTGTGCTGAATACGCAAATGGGTCTGTTGGGTTTTGTTAAAATTATAAGACCAGCGAAAATGGTTACCATAATACTCCGCATCGGTATGCGCCGGGGTATGTTCGCCTGAAGAGGCCGCCAGAGAAATTTGGTGATTATCAGAAAAAGCATACCGTACATTTGCCGATATGTTATAATCGCCCTTATTATAAGTACATGAAACAGTATGCCCACGAATCTCAGCCATCATGTTTTGCGTAGGAATTATGGTTAACTTAAACTCAGATATTAGCTGGTTTAAGTAAAAACGCTCCTGAGGTACAGCTATTACAGAATCCTGGTAAATTGAAGTGAAGCTTCCAAAATCAATATAGTGGTGACCTAAAAAAAGCGCAGCATGTATAAGTGGTTGCTGTTTTTTGTTGCGAAGGAAAACATGTTCAATGCCCAGTTTGTTTGACACTATGTTGTAGCGCAGAGAATCGCCTGTATAATTGCTGTCGAGAAAAACCATATGATGAAAACCTGAGGCCGGATTCATATCTTCAAAAATAAAACTTCTTCTTTGTATGTGAATACTATGTAAGATGCGGCTATTAAATATATTCGGGGAAGCATCTGACAACGTATCTGTAGTGGGTTTTTCACGATTAAAGCTGTAGAATTGTTTTGCATAAATGCCGCGATCGTTAAGGCGGTTTTGAGCATCGCTTAAGCGTACATCATACATGTCGTCACGTCGTAAAACTTCTTGCTTATAAGATTCTATATCGGCCAAGCCCCCATTTTCATTATTGTGGCTTTTATTAAAAATGATATTCCCCAGCACGCTATAATTGCCGGAGGGATTTGTGTAGTGACTTTTAAGCCTGAAGCTGCTAATATTTGTACGACTCCTTCTGAAACTGCCAACACTGTTTATAACGTCGTAAGCAGTCGCAACATTAAACCTTTTGTTGATATTTTGCGTGTGCAACACATTGAAGACCTGCTCCTTATCACTTCCTATCACATAAAAAAGCTCTGTAAAAGGACTGGAAACATCATAGTACGAGACCTCATCATACGATGGCATATACGTACTGAAAACATTTTGCGCTACTTTAAATCCGCTTCCGGTATATGGTTCATATACATAGGATTTATGCGCCCTACCTATATTGCCTAATGTCTGTGCAAATAAATAAGGTTCGTATTTTTGAAAACCGTTTAACAAGGTGTCAATTTCTTTTTTTTGAACACCAAAAACACTTGTAAACGTTTCCTGACTAAAGTAGTTATGAAAAATAGTGTCGGGCGCAGTGGCACGGACTTGTGTTTTCAGGTCAAGTGTGTCAGGTTCCGTAGCTTTAGAATCAACTATCGGGACTAAAATAAGGCATAAAAAAAAATAAAAACTTTTGTGTAAGTCCATAACTAAAACTTGAAAGACCAAAAATAATAAATTATCAGATTGCAATACTTTCATTTTATAAATTCTTTGTACTTTTGAAATATTTCAATTATCAATACAAATGAATGAAGTTTTTTTACTGTTGGGTAGTAACGTAGGTGTTCGTTTACAAAACATCGAAAATGCTATGGCCAAATTGGAACAAAAAGCCGGTGTGCTTATAGACTGTTCAAGTGTATATGAGACAGAGCCATGGGGGTTTGTCAGCAAAACCCATTTTCTCAATGTGGTAGTAGGCATTAAAACCCATTTAAGTGCTGAAAAATTATTGGAAGTCATTCTTGAAATTGAAAAAGAGCTTGGCAGGGTACGACAAGGGAAAACATACAGTTCAAGAACTATTGATATTGACATCCTTTTTTATAATAGTGAAATTATTAACAAAATTCATCTGACAGTACCTCACCCGGAAATACCTAACAGACAATTCACCCTAATACCAATGTGTGAAATTGCCGGGAAATACATACATCCACAAAATGGACTCTCTATGCAAGAAATGCTTTTTAAGTGTCGCGATAAATCAAAAGTAAGCATTTATAAAAAAGAAAAACTCAATATTGCTTGTAAAAAGGAAGAAAGTTTTTAATTCAGGTATGCGTAAAAGCCATAAGATGAAGTATAATTACATAGCTATAGAAGGCAATATTGGTTCGGGAAAAACAAGCTTGGCAACACGTATTGCAGATCAATTTAATGCAAAACTTGTCCTCGAACAGTTTGCAGACAACCCTTTTTTGCCTAAATTCTACAAAAGCCCCCAAAAGTATGCATTCCCTCTCGAGCTTTCATTTTTAGCGGAACGTTTCCAACAACTCAAGGATGAGCTTTCCAGGCAGGAACTTTTTAAAGATTTTACCGTAGCCGACTATTTTTTTTATAAAACAGTAATTTTTGCCAAAAGTACGCTCCCCGCTGACGAGTTTAATCTTTTCTCTAAACTCTTTAACATTATCAATGCGGCCTTACCAAAACCCGACCTCTTGGTTTTTTTACACCTGAGAACAGAAAAACTCTTGGAAAACATACGTCAACGTGGCAGAGCTTATGAACAAACCATAGAACAGGACTATCTTGATAAGATTCAAAATGGGTATATGCATTTTATAAAATACAACCAACAAAAGTCAAAAATCCTGATTCTTGACACCAACAATATCGACTTTGTTAATAATTATCAAGACTATGCAAAAGTTGTTGACTGTATCTTTGAAAACAAATATGAAACAGGTGAAAATATTATTAAACTCTAACACTAAAACTTATCCGCTATGCTTATACAAAAACCCATCGAACAGATACTTTTTATTGATATCGAAACCGTGCCCTTGTACCCTCTTTATGAAGACCTTCCTGAAAAATTACGCCCTCTTTGGGATAAAAAAGCAGCTTTTTTGACTTCCGCAATAAAAGACACAAGCCCCGAAGAGCTTTATCAAAGAGCCGGTATCTATTCAGAATTCGGTAAAATTGTTTGCATTTCAGCCGGCATTGTATGTCACGAAAACCAAAAAAGGGTTGTTAGAATAAAATCCTTTGCCGACCATGATGAATCAAAGCTGCTGCAAGATTTTGCTTCCATGCTTCATAAACATTATGGTCCGACAACTAACAAGACACTATGTGCCCACAACGGCAAAGAATTTGACTTTCCATATATAGCACGCCGTATGCTTATTAATGGCATAAAACTACCCGACATCATCAACAATACAGGCAAAAAGCCATGGGAGGTTAATTTGCTAGACACAATGGAGTTGTGGAAATTTGGCGATTATAAAAGTTACACTTCCCTGGATTTACTTACAGCAATTTTTGATATCCCAACCCCTAAAGATGATATTGATGGCAGTCAGGTTGGCCATGTCTATTGGGTCGAAAAAGACCTTGACCGTATTGTAGCATATTGCCAGAAAGATGTGGTAGCTACCATACAACTTTTTCTTAAATTTCAAGGAGAAAAATTAATAGACGATGCTGACATCCAGATTTCTTAAAGCATTGGAAGCAATTGTAGAAAATTGTTAATAAAAAAAAACCGGACTAACAAGAAAATCACATATTAATTCATATATTTGTATATAGCCAATACTTATTGGCTTAATTGTTGATATTTAATTGGTATGCATGTACGGGTTTATTCTTTAAAGCCCCTTAATATTTGCTCAAGTAGCGCAAGTCAATTATTTATGTCAGCATTTTAATAACACAAAATAACACAACAACTCACTAACAAAAAAAAACAAACTGATGAAAACAACAATAAAAAAAATATGGCCGGCCCTTTTTATAGTACTCATAATATCAACAAGCTTTAAAAATGATGTTTCTTCAAAAATTACGGCAGCCATACAATCAGGCAATTCAAGAGCTTTAGCTCAGTATTTTCACACCACCATAGATCTTACTGTTCTCAATAACGACGGCACATACAGCAGAGCACAAGCACAAGCTTTGCTCAGAGATTTTTTTTCGAACTATCCTCCGGTAAGTTTTTCCATTAATCATCAGGGCGCCTCCAGAGATGCTTCGCAGTATTATATTGGCACATACAGAACAGCCAACCATGGTAATTTTCGATTTTATTTTTTAGTCAAATCTTTTTCCGGTCAACAACGTATTCAAAATATGGAAATTCAAAAGCAGTAAACTAATTGCAGGGGGTTATGATTCAACCCCGGGCGCCCATGCCATACCCTTATTCTTCAATTTAACAACCAACAGATGTCACATACATTTTGGTTGGTAAAAGCATTGCTAACAAATTCAATTTGTGCGTCCAAAGCTGAGTTCCTTAGATTCTAAGTAATTACAATTAATGAGGTGTTAAAAAAATCATTAAAAATATGTAAATTAGCAGCCCTAAATTTTAAATAAAAAAAGATGAAAAATTTTAGTTTGCTGTTTTTAACATTTGTTATTATGCTGTCATCATGTTCAACCAAGCCAAAAGAAGAAGTTAACCCTTTGTTAACTGAGTTTGACACCCCTTACAACGTGCCCCCTTTCGATCTTATTGAAAAAAAGCACTTTATGCCTGCTTTCGAGGAAGCTTTTGCAAGGCATAACGAAGAGATTGAAGCTATAGTGAACAACGAAGAATCACCCACCTTCGAAAATACTGTCGAAGCTCTTGAGTATGCCGGCGGCCTGCTTACACAAACCTCTCGCATCTTTTACAACCTAAACGCAGCTCATACGAGCGAAGAAATGCAAACGTTAGCTCAGGAATTATCGCCAAAAATGACGCAGCATTATGATAATATCATTCTCAATAAGCCTCTTTTTGAAAGAATTCAGGCTGTTTATGAAAATAAAGACCAAATAGAACTCGGGCAGGAACAAAAAGTATTGCTCGAAGAAACATACAAAAGTTTTATAAGAGGCGGTGCGGCACTAAATGATGAAGACCAGGAGAAGCTACGTGAAATCAATAAGAAGTTAGCTACTAAAACCCTCACTTTCGGGCAAAATGTTTTGGCGGAAACCAACAACTTTAAGCTTTTTATTGACAATGAAGAAGACCTGTCCGGCATACCACAAGATGCTATAGAAACTGCTTACGAAGCAGCCAAGGCGGAAGGAAAAGAAGGCCAGTGGCTTTTTACTGTGCACAACCCCAGCGTCATGCCTTTCTTACATTATGCTGATAACAGAGCACTTAGAGAAAAAATGAAAACAGCTTTCGTAAAGCGAGGTAATAACGGCAACGAACACGACAACAACGAAATAATCAAAGAAATCGTGAATTTGCGTATTCAAAGAGCTCATTTATTAGGTTATGAAACACATGCCGATTTTGTTCTTGAAGAGAATATGGTAAATAGTATTGAAGGTGTTTATGATTTGCTTGAAACTATATGGCCTCCGGCTCTTGATATGGTCAAAAAAGAAGCCTACGACTTACAGGCACTGGCTGATGAAATGGGACACGAATTAAGAATTAAACCATGGGACTGGAGATATTATACAGAATTGTTGCGCAAAGAGAAGTACGACCTTGATGAGGAAGAGCTGCGTGCTTATTTTGAACTTGAAAATGTCAAAAATGGCATATTTACCTTATGTCATAAACTGTGGGGCATCACTTTCGAGCCCAATGAAAACATACCGGTGTACCATCCGGATGTTGTTGCATATGAAGTATTCGAAGAAGACGGCTCTTTTATTGGTGTTTTATACATGGATTTTCACCCAAGAGCCAGCAAAAGAAGCGGGGCATGGATGACCAGCTACAGACAGCAACATATTACAAAAGACGGCACTTTTGTGTATCCTGTCATCAGCATCGTTTGTAATTTCACTGCACCAACAGCCAATATGCCATCTCTTCTTACTTTTGACGAAGCCCGTACATTTTTTCATGAGTTTGGTCACGCTTTACATGGGCTCTTTTCAAACTGCCAGTACTACAGCCTTTCTGGCACATCTGTAGCGCGCGATTTTGTTGAGTTACCTTCCCAAATCATGGAAAACTGGATGCCCCAACCCGAAGTGCTTAAACTTTTTGCTAAACACTATGAAACCGGTGAAGTTATCCCTGATGAACTTATTGAGAAAATTCAAGCCGCTACATACTTTAACCAAGGCTTTAGAACGGTTGAATTTTTGGCTTCTGCCTTCCTGGACATGGCTTACTACACACGCACAGAGCCTCTCACAGAATGGCCGGTAAATTTTGAAAATAATGTGCGCGACGACATTGGTATTATTGATGAAATCCACTTCCGCCACAGAAGCACCCATTTTCAACATATATTCAGCGGTGGTTATTCTGCCGGCTATTACAGTTATATATGGTCAGAAGTGCTCGATGCTGATGCTTTTGAAGCCTTTAAGGAAAATGGCTTGTTTGATAGAGAAACAGCACAATCTTTTAGGGAAAACATTCTTGAAAGAGGCAAAACTGATGACCCTATGACACTCTATGTAAACTTCAGAGGCGCTGAACCAAAAATTGAACCCTTACTCAGAAACAGAGGATTGTTGAGATAACAGCCCCCTGATAATAATTATGAAACAGTTCACAGCATAAGAGTTGTGAACTGTTTTTTTTTATAAACACAACAAACAAATTCTTCTTTTTCCTGTTTTGTGCAATGGGTATGTAAGCTTTTGGCATACCTCCTGAACAAGTCCTCATATCAGGGTTTCAATCCTTGTTTTGTTGGAAAGAGGTCTGTAAGACAATCGTTACATTTTTTTGTCATTGTATTATTTTTTGTTTCAATCCTTGTTTTGTTGGAAAGAGGTCTGTAAGTCTGCGTCAAGTGCCTTTCTATTGTATATATTTCCAGTTTCAATCCTTGTTTTGTTGGAAAGAGGTCTGTAAGCTACCCAACAAAATGGTTGGGTAAGCAAAAAGTATAGTTTCAATCCTTGTTTTGTTGGAAAGAGGTCTGTAAGTAGAGAACCTGACAGTGAAGTTAGTAAACTCGGGCGGTTTCAATCCTTGTTTTGTTGGAAAGAGGTCTGTAAGAA
>PXBB01000153.1 GCA_003565735.1 Bacteroidales bacterium | reverse complement strand
TGGGCTTTTTATATTCTTCATGCTACAAAAATACAACTTATATTGTTGATATACAAATAAATAGACGTTTATTTGTAGCTTTTTTTAATATATTACCGTGCAACGGTCTTCATTCTCACCTGATGACAAATGACTCCCAGTCAAATCATAAGTGGCACCACCAAAAATATTAACGGTTTCGCCGCCTCTGAATTTATCAGACTTCATTATTCTTTCAGAACCGCTGAAGATATGGACGTCTTCAATAATATCATCTGTGGCACTTACCCTGACATTTCTACTCCAAAAGCGGGGAAACATCCTATAGTTAAAGAAGACTATTAGCAGACCACCAAAAATAATAAACAAAGGCCAAAAGGTGGTTGTTAAGCTAAATGTAATATCCAGAATATCCGGCAAAAGAAAAAAAGCACCAAGCGCTATGAATATAAAACCGAATAAGCGGCTACCGCTGCTGAAAATACTGATAAAACCGACAGCTACAAAAACCATGGGCCATGCAAAAATTATTTGCGCTGCCGCAGGAGGCAACATACCCGTATTTCTTAAAATTAAAACAAAGCCTAAGGCCATAACCATTAAACCAAAAACAACACCTTTGGTTTTAATACTGTTTTTCTTGTTGTTCACTTCTGTTCCCATAAAAAATATTTTTTCCATAACTACTTTTTTTTTAAAATAACATGGCAAAAGTAGATATATCCTATTTTTAGAAAAACAGGAAATGTATGAGCAAAGGAAATCTGTGTATGAATGCCAAATTTTGAATTATGGCACAGCCGTTAGCAACATACAGCAGTAAACAAAAAACATCTTTTGTTAGCCAATAGCTACTCCACTTTAATTCTTATGCCTTCTGAATGCGAGGTAAACTCAGGCGCATACATACATTGTATAGTGGTGATACCGTTGGAGAAGTCTCCTCTGTGTGTCACAAATAGAGGGTATTCAAAAACGTAAGTACCTCTGCGCAAATAAGAGAAAAAGAAATGCGTAGCTGCATCCCGGGTACTCTCAAAATAGCCCAGACCATCCTGAAACTTATAATGTGAAAAAACATTAAGAGGTTCCAGACCTGAGGCACGCATATCTTTCATGTGGACGTATTCCATAGCCCTGTCAACTCTCAATTCTATACGAACGATAAGCTTATCGCCAACCTTTAGGGTGGTGTTTTCTGAGACAGGCTTGATAATTTTCCCTGAGGGCGTTTGTTCTTCTACAAACATTTTCTTAGTCAGTTGCAGGGGCGTTTTGTGTTTGGTTATTTTATCTAATTGTTCAAAATATTGCCAGTAAACAGCACCCCATGCGATGCCCTCATCTACTTTTTCGACTTGTATGTTACCCATTTCCGGTTTTATCTCTCCCCCACTACAAGATGTTTTAAAATAGCCTGTTCCGGCTTCCACCTTAACATCATCCATCTTATGAGGGTCTATCTTCATATCGCCCAATTTAACGCGTACCAGTTCGTCCGATGCCAGCTGGTCTGTGCCGCGCAAAATAAGGGCATAAATAGCTTCAACCGTAGCCTTGGTGGTTCTCCAATCATGGGTTTGTTTATGTTTAAGCAGCCATACTTTCATTTCATCAACGGCTGCCCTGTCGCCAGCCACCTCCTCGAAAACTTCTATCAAAAGGGCTTGCGTTTCAATAGGCGCCTGGTACCAAAACAGGCCTCCGGTGTTTTCTTTCCAGTACATACCCATCTCTTCCGACAGCAATGCGTTTTCACGCAAGGCCCGTACAATATCAGCAGGCTCGTCAGTACTACCGTAACGGTGTAATGCCAACGCTATCATACCTTGCTGGTAGCGGTTTTTGGTTGGCCAATATTTTTCGACTTGCCCGTAATAATAGTCAAATGCTTCTTTGTTATGGCTCCTAACAGGTATATCCTTGAAAAAACTTCTCGTATAAAGATAATGAATATGTATGGGGGATAGATTGTCATCTTCAATTTTTCTGTTGCCCCTTTCCACCATATTTAGCAGTTCTTCATAGTCTTCCCTAAGTCTGTCATCTATGTAATAGACGGCTCTTTCCAAAGCATCCTTTTGTCTTCTGTCGGTGTTCCAGTTATCAACACCAATATGTTGCAGCTTACCCAGTCCCGATACTATATGCTGTGTGATGAACCTGTTATCCGGCATACCTTTGAACCAGGGCCACCCACCGTTCGACATCTGGTGCTGGAGCAACTGCCTTACAGCCCTGTCCTTTTCGTGTGACATTTTATTCAGGTCGAAAAGTAAAGCAATACGCTGCTTGCGCTCTGTTTCATTCTTGCCATTCAGCAGCCAGGGTGTCTCCTCAAGAAACAAAGCCTTGAGTTCCTGGTTTTTTTCAAGGTTTGACAAAAGCGCTGAAGGGGATTCTGTACGCCAGCTATCGAATACTCTTTTTATTTTCGGATTGGAGTTGGCTATATAAGAAGCTATGGCGTTGGCATAATACCTGCTGAAAATGTGCTCTGATGATTCAAAAGTCGACTCTATCAAATAAGGCAGTGCCTGTATGGCATACCATGCCGGATTAGAAGTAAACTCCAACGTCAGGCGGTGGTGTGTTAATGTTGGCGAAGCATCCGCATTGATAAGCTTGTCGAAAGTGAAGTCCTTCGTTGTTTCTCCTCTTATCGGCAGCGGCAACGACTCTGTAACAAGCATCCTGTTGGAAAGCACCGGCACTGTCCTTTCCTCCCCATCACTAAAGTTGCCTGCTCTTGCCGTAAGCCTGTAGGTCACGGCCCGTGTACCTTCTTTTATGTGAAGAGGCCATGTCAACTGTGTACTCTCTCCTTCATTAAACATAAATTCAATTGTTTGGCTGGTGTTATTTAAAGACTCATCAATAGGTTGCATGGTCAGCGCATCAAACAATTCAAGTTTGGCCGTACCGCTCAGATTTTTATCACTTATATTAGTCACTCTTGCTGAAAAGACTATATCATCTCCTTCACGGAAAAAACGGGGGGCATTAGCCACAGCCATTAACTCTTTTTGTGTGACGAGGCTCTTTTCTGTAAAAGATGATTGCAGGTCTTTGGTATGAGCCAAGGCCATGATACGCCAGCGTGTCAATGATTCGGGCACGGTAAAACTAATGACGACTTCTCCCTTTTCGTTAGTTTGCAGATGTGGGTAAAAGAAGGCTGTTTCATTAAAATCTGTACGCACTTGTACAGGAGGCAGCTCTCCCACATCTGCTGTCTCCGAAGGTTGCATATCCTGCATAGCTTTTTCGCCTGTTGTTTCTTCATCCAAATGAAATACTTCAGCAGTATCATCTACTCTAGTCATTAGCGCACCCTCATCAATAGACTGCTCAACCTTGGCACCTCTTCCAGCCAACCTGGGAATATCATAATGATGACGCCTGCTAAAATGATGAAAATGAAAACCAAACCAGTTGAGGCCACTGTAGGATTTGCTGTGAATATGATGCCTTGCTCTTTCTCTCAAAGTAAATACTGCGGCCGAAGAGGTGCGGAAAGCCAGAGGGCTGTCCCATCGAAAAGCAGAATGATTGACGCTTAGGATATTAAATAACCAGTGATTCTTAGAAAAAGCATCCAGAGAGGCATCATACATAGCTGCGAGCAATTCGGCCAACACAGGGTCGCCCTTTTTATCTTTGATAATAATCCGCCATTCTTCTTGTTCTCCGGGTTTTAATTTATCTCTGAATGTAGCAAATTCAATATCCAGCATTTTATTGGTAAAGGGTACTGTTATGAGCTGAGTAGTTTTATAAACTCTGTTGTCTTTAACGAAGGTTATATGCACAAAAAAGTTCCCTCTATGCTTCTCTTTTACAGGTATTTCAAAATGTTTGAGTTCATTGTCTAGTACTACCCATTGCCTTTCGATGGACCCTTTTCCATGCTCCACCTCATACATCAAGCATATATCTTTGGCGGCACTTCCCAAAGAAAACACCACTTTTTCGCCGGGCTCAGCAGAGGTGTTTTTAAAGTTTATCCACTTAACGGTATTAAGCGGTGATTTTTTGTCTTTTCGGGAGAAAACAGTAAGGTACTGCTTTTGTACGACCTCTTCGCCAAAGGCATCTTCAGCAACAACCTCAACCAAATATTTTCCGGAACGCCACCTGTGTACGCCCGACAATGCAAGTGCATTTTTTTTAGCAGTATTTATGGTGGTATTAAAAACATTTTCTCCTTTTTCCCAGTTTTCTATGTTACTTTCATTCTCATACTCATCAACAGGGAAAAGCTCTCTGAATAGATTTTCAGGGATTGTTTTCTTTGTCGGCGCTTCCCACATTCTTTTTCTAAAAGGAGTTTGCGGTTGTGTCAGTTCATAAATATTTACTTGACATACAGCCGGCTCGGCCTGCCCATTAAGATTTGTGGTTTTGACATTGAAGCTCTCAAAATCCCTTTTTTCTATCACCTCAGGCATATCAATATCAATGATAAGCGCTGTATATCCGACAGAAATTTGGGTTTGTCCTGAGCGTGTTTCACCTGTTATATCTGTAACATCAGCGTAAACGGTATAGTTAAAAACAGGTAACAGGTTTTTGTCAACGGACTTATCGGGTAGAGCCGTAAAATCAATTTCAAAAATCCCATTGCTATCTGTGCTTGTATGTCCCGTTTTTATTACAACTTCGGGGGAGGTGGGGAAGCCCCATCGCCAGCCTAAAAACCTGAAAGGAAAACGGGTATGGCGCACCACACGGTATCTGACTTCGGCACCGTCAACGTTGTTGCCGGCATAAGCCAGTGCATGGGCTTTTACATTGATATTTTCATTTAATCTATAGCTGCCTTCTACTTTCTTAAAATTGACTTCAAAAGTAGGCCGTTTATACTCTTCCACGCTTATGCGTCTGGAGCCTGACTCATTTCGAATTGTCATGGCACCTGTCATAAGCCCCGTAGGAATAACGAAAGACCCACTAAAAGTTCCAAACTCATTGCTTTTCAGTTCTAATTCGCCAACTTTTTGATTATTTACATCATAGAGACCTACTACAGTGGTAAAATCCGGCAGTATTTTGCTGTCGTCCCTTGTTCTTTCAAGAATGATACCTTTAAAATGAACCGTTTGTCCCGGGCGGTATATAGCTCTGTCTGTGAAAAGAAAAGTATGCGGTCTGGCAATTTCACTTCTATCTCTGCTGCTACCATATATGTAAAAAGAAGTTGGCGAAGCAATAAAATCATCCTTATGCGTAATTTTCACAGAAAAACTCCTGTATTCCCCGGAACGACCGGGCAACACCTCCACCATGCCTTGCTCATTGGTTTTAAGTGTATGCCATTTTTTTGTTTCATAAGTTCTTTTACGGTTATTGTAAGACCTGTAAAAAGTTTCGACAGTAGCCCCCTTTATGGGCGTTCCTTTGGCGCGGTCTGAGACGAAAAACTGATAGCCTTCAGGAACTAAACGACGGCTTATATAAGCTATATCAGTCACGTGAACAAAGGCGTAACCCACATCTCCAATCTGATACGAAAAGTCATCATTATCAGAAACCAGCAGGAGATAATATCCGGTCTTCAGTTCAGGAAAGGCCACTTCGGTAGTGTGCCGCTGGTAATCACCCTCATTAATGAGCGCAGTAGAAGAAGTATGCATATAGGGCATATCAACGAACTTACTCAGCAATGCTTCTCTACTAGATGTATTATTGACCATTTTTGTTATGTCCTCATAATCGGTTTCAATAATTCTGAAATGAGCCTCGCTTATGTTTTTATAAGTCAGCAAACTGAAAAACGGTTTTTCGGATGGCACAAAGGTTTCTGTGGAAAGTCTTATTTTTTTCTCTTCTATCCGGGATATCAGTGATTGACAGTTTTTAGCCCCAAAGCTGTTGGGGTATTGAGAGACGGCTCTTATACAACGTTCATAAGCTTCTTTAATAGCCCATTTATGGTCATCTGATATTTTAGGGTTGTACTTTTGGCCTCTTTGGTAATCGAGACTGGCAATTTCAAAAGCAGCTTCGGCAGCCTGGTCTTTCCCCTGAAACTCTTTCTCTAAAGCCAGCAAAGCATTGTAGAATAAAGTATCTTTATTACTCAACTCCGCATTTTGATACACAAATTTCAAACGGTGCAGCTCTACATCAAATAAGGCTTCTCCTATCTCCCGCTCCAAATGAAAAGCCGTCAAAGATTGGTATAAAGAAAGGGCATAATATTTTAACGACATGGTATCTGTCGTCTCAATTTCTGTATCGGCAAAATCTTTCAGCACAGTAAAATAGGCAGGCTTGTCTATTTTAAAATAGTCAGCCGGTCTTGTAAGGGAGGGTTCTTCACCAGCAAAAAAATCAATGGCCCGGTGCGTGATAAAATCATATAGCGTGGGTCTTTGCTTATGGTTTGTATTGCTGTTTGACAATATCAACTCATAGTCCGTAACAGGTGTTTTTTTAAGTATTTCCGGATTTTTCAAAGCCAGCAAGTGTTCTTTTATTATGGCATTGACAAGCGTTCTCACATCCCATGTGGCTATATCATTATTGTCGAAGCCAACGGTATGCGTGCGTTCCATTATACGGAATCTGTTAGCGCTGTAGTAGCGCCACATCAGTTCCGCTTTGATGGAATGTAGCAGATTTTTGAGTGGCGGCTCCGCTTTTTGTATTTCTTTTTCAAAACCTTCAAAAATCTTGAGATAACTGTCTTCTTCTCTAAAGTCAGTCAGGCGGGCTTTATAAATCTTTGCTTTTATAATTTGCGGTGTATTGTTCTCACTATGGGCTTTTTGGTAAAGAATTTCCAAGTGGTCTAGGGCTGTTTGTGTAAAATTTCTGTTGACCAAAGAGTCTATTTTGTGCCACATATCATCATAACCGTAATTTTTACTGAAAGTTTTCATATTTTTTGAATCTTTATTCTGATGAAAGGTTGGAATTTCGCCTGCAAAAGTTATAAAATAACTTATAAGCAAAAACGAAAAAAAAATGCGTGTTTTCATAACAATAATATTTTTAATTTTTAGCCACAATTTGCTTTAAAAATGGAACAGACCTCCAGATGAAGCAATAAAATCAATCCGTTAAAAGCACATCATAAGGCGTACGGTTAACAAGTGAGCGTCCTAATGTGATTTCGTCGGCATACTCCAGCTCATCACCAATAGCAATGCCGCGGGCAATGACTGAAACGCTGACTTTGCAGTTTTTCAATTTATTGTACAGATAAAAGTTAGTAGTATCTCCTTCAATAGTGGTTCGAAGGGCCAAAATAATTTCTTTTGTATCACTGTTATTGGCTTTTTCGATCAGGGAGTCTATGTTCAGGTCTTCGGGTCCAATACCATCTATAGGCGAGATAATGCCACCAAGAATATGATAAACACCAGTAAATTGATTGGTATTTTCAATGGCTATCATATCTCTGACGTCTTCAATAACACATACCAGCGATTTATCTCTGTAGGGATTGGCACATATATGGCAGATGTTTGAATCCGATATATTATGACAAGTGTCACAAAATTCGATTTTATTTCGCATATCAATCAATGTTGTGCCCAGAGATTCTGCCACATCAGCTTCTTTTTTTAGGAGGTGCAGAGCCAGCCTTAAAGCCGTTTTTTTACCTATACCGGGCAACTTTGACAACTCACCAACTGCTTTTTCAACTAATTTTGACGGAAAATTATTCATTAAACTTTTTTTTTCAAATTTACAATTAAATACAGAACATAGATGAAAAATCATTAATTTTGTTAAGTTTTTAGACACTGTACAGCATGGGTATTTCTATGGAATGGTTGACATATCTTGCAGAAAACTCTTTCTATGAGTTTGCTGTCATTCTTCTATTTGCAGCTTTACTTGGTGCTTTAGGTCAGCTTTTAAGACAGCCGCTTATTGTTATGTTTATTGCATTGGGTATCCTCTTAGGGCCCTCTGTTTTAGACATTGTTAAATCGCACGACAAGATAGAGCTTCTCGCAGAGATAGGTATTGCGGTACTGCTTTTCATCGTCGGGTTAAAGCTGGATTTTCGAATTATAAACTCAGTAGGTAAGGTCGCCCTCCTTACGGGCATGGGGCAGGTTTTTTTCACCTCTCTCGTGGGCTATGTCATTGGTTTGGGGCTGGGTTTTTCTTCACTGCACAGCTTTTATATAGCCGTTGCGCTCACTTTTTCAAGCACCATTATAATCGTCAAACTTCTTTCCGATAAAAAAGAAATAGACTCGCTGCACGGGCAGATAGCCATAGGCTTTTTAATAGTACAGGACATCGTTGTTATTCTTGTGATTATCATCTTGTCCTCTATGGGGCAAAACACAGAAGCCACCATAACGCACAGCATTATCAGGGCCTTTATCTCGGGTGCTGTTTTACTCATTATAACGCTTATAATGATGCGCTGGATAATACCATGGCTGAGTCATTTTTTAGCTAAGTCGCCGGAGCTGTTAGTACTTTTTGCTGTTGCCTGGGCAATAGCTTTTGCTGCCATAGGAAAGCTCATTGGTTTTAGCGGCGAAGTGGGTGCATTTTT
>PXBB01000080.1 GCA_003565735.1 Bacteroidales bacterium | reverse complement strand
TTTATGATGTTTTACCTGATTTGCAATGTAGTTCTTGGTAACTTCATGTAATGAAGGGCTGACAGAAAATGCAGCATATCCGTTCTGCCAACCAAAGTTTCTATAATTTGAGTCCTTTGTTTTTATCCATCTGCTACTGTGCTTTATGTGAAAAACTATATGAATAAATAGCTTTGATAAGGATTGTGCCATAATATTTTAATTTTAAGCTGCTCTTTCAGAGCGAAATGACATCTTTTTTATTGAGGCTGTCTCAAAACTCTTATTTTGGATTTTCACCGACATCTTTTCCCCGCCCTAAAGGGTGGAAGTCGCTGAAAATCAGCACACCCTTAAGGTGCCGATAACTATCGGAAGGGGCAATGATGATTTTCAGCAAACGACAGTTTTGAGACAGCCTCTGAAATAATTTCAGGCTTTCAGCCTGAGTATCCTATGAATAAAACACCTTTTATCAAGTATGTATTCAAATGGCATAAATGGGACTTATGTTTATCAATGAGCACCTCAAAAAAAGATTTAGCCCATAAAATTTAGCCATAGGCAGGAATAAAAAATTTTATGTAATTTTGCACTTTGTTTGGTCTTTTCAATATGTTTTTCCTGTTGAGCAAAAACTTGCAGATGTTTTTGCAACGGATTTAAGAAAGGATCGGATAATATTTTCTTTAAAAAACGTTTTAATGGTATTAATTAAAAAAAGAATTATTATGAAAATGACACACATATTTGTTTTGTTTGCTTTCTTTTTATCGGGTATATGTACTGTAAGTGCGCAGGATAATGCCAAAGTGAATTGGATTGATTTTGAAAAAGCCGTAGAAAAACAGGCAGAAGTTCCTAAAAAGATTTTTGTAGATGTTTATACTGATTGGTGTGGCTGGTGCAGGCGTATGGATGCTGACACTTATTCACATCCGGTAGTGGCAGCGTATTTGAACGACAATTATTATCCGGTAAAATTGAATGCTGAGCATAAGGAGCCTATCACGTTTCAGGGTGTCGTGTTTGAAAATCAAAATCCGGAAGGACGGCGACATGCACACGATTTAGCTGCAGCCTTGTTGCAAGGTAAGATGGGATACCCCTCCATTGTTCTTATTGATGAAGAAAGTAATATCATAACAAGTATTCCCGGTTTTAAGCAAGCTATTGATATGGAGTACATCCTTTACTTTTTTCATAACGACATATACAAGGACACATCATGGGAGGATTTCCAGGCTGGCTTTGAAAGTCAGATAAGAACTGAATAAACGGCATTTTACTTAATCCAAATTTCATATGCTATGGCTTCCTCTGGCTTTGCTGACAGCATTATGCGAATCGCTTAAGGATGTTTTTGGAAAAATAAGCTTGCAAAACAGCGATGTTTACATTGTTTCTTTTGCTTTAAGGCTTTTTGCACTGCCTTTTTTGATTCCTGTTTTGTTTTTTATCGAAATTCCGGCACTCAATGCTACTTTTTATTTTGCTGTAGTGACAGGAGGCTTGATGAATGTGCTTATTACTGTACTGTATATGAAAGCTATCAAAGCTTCCGATTTGTCTGTTACGGTACCCATGGTTACTTTTACCCCTCTGTTTTTGCTGCTGACTTCGCCACTTATTCTCGGAGAGTTTCCCAATATTTACGGTCTTGCCGGTGTTCTGTTTATTGTTTTTGGTGCGTATATGATGCATATTAAGCATTTGGGAAAAGGAAGGCTGATGCAACCGTTTCGCTTGTTGCTGTCTGAAAAAGGACCCCGACTGATGTTGCTGGTCGCTTTTCTTTGGAGCATTACTGCTAATATCGATAAAGTTGGCATCATTAACTCTTCACCGATGTTTTATGTTGTTGCCGTTAGTGTTTTTTTGGCTTTTGCCATGTTTATTCTTGCTCTTATTAAGTCGTACCGAAAATTAGGGCAAATAAAAACGCATGCTAAAAATCTGTGGCCCATAGGTTTTTTTACAGCAGCAACACTTATTTTTCAAATGATTGCTATAAGCCTGACTTTGGTTGCTTATGTCATTGCAATAAAACGCAGCAGCGCCTTATTAAGCGTTTTGTGGGGCTTGATTTTTTTCAAAGAAAAGAACATCTCTGAAAGGCTATGGGGCACCCTTGTCATGCTTTTAGGAGTGCTGCTGATAGCTTTTTTCAATCAGCGCTGATGCTGAAAAAATTATATGTCTGATAATAAATTAGAAGACAGCAAAAATAAAATGTCTATTTTTGGGTTTTTATTTTACAGATAATGTCACATGAGGTATTCTTTGTCCATATTGTTTTTTACAGCATTCATAGCCACTGTGATTTTTTCGTGTCGCAAGGATGATGCTTTTTTCGAGACCTCCGGTAAGTTGAGCTTTTCTACTGATACGGTCATGTTCGATACGGTTTTTACTACAGTAGGCTCAGCAACGCGTCATTTGAAGGTCTATAATCCGCATAACAGAACAATAAAAATTTCTTCTATAGTATTAGCCGGTGGCAGCCAGTCGGTATTCAAGGTAAATATTGACGGCAGGCCGGCCCATGAGATTAAAGACCTGGAATTGGCTCCCAAGGACAGCTTGTACATTTTTTTGCGCGCAACTGTTGACCCTAATAATAAAAATACGCCTTTTGTTGTCAACGATTCTATGATTTTTATTACCAACGATCATATGCAACAAGTCAAACTTGTAGCCTGGGGTCAAAATGCACATTATCATACACCTGAGTATTTCCCTGCACATATGTCGCCCTATTCTTTAATTGACAATAATACAACCTGGACCAGTGATAGGCCACATTTGGTTTACGGATGGGTGGTGGTTGATTCCTCTTATACATTAACGATAGAAGAAGGCGCCCAAATACATTTTCACAACAATTCAGGTATTTGGGTGTATAGTGGTGGCACCTTAAAAGTGCGTGGCAGTGTCAATGCGCCTGTCGTTTTTCAGGGAGACAGGCTTGAATCATGGTATAAGGATATGCCGGGGCAATGGGGGCGATTGTTATTTAACGGTAATTTGTTCTCAATGGGAATATGGCTTTCCAGTGGCAGTATTGACAACGAAATTGACTACGCCATCATCCGCAATGGCGACACAGGAGTCAAAGTTGATACCATTGGTGCTTCCGCAAATCCTACCCTGCGTATAAGTAACACCATCATTGAAAATATGAGTACGGCAGGATTACATGCCCAGGGGTCACACGTGGAAGGTGAAAACCTGGTTATTACAAATATCGGAATGCATGCGCTCATATTGTCTATCGGCGGCAACTACAGCTTCAAGCATAGCACAATTGCCAACTATTGGTCTTACGCCTCGCGCCAAACACCATCCTTAGTGCTTAACAACTACTATATAGATGTAAACGATAACTTACAGCTGCGGCCTCTTACCAGAGCGGATTTTGGCAACTCTATTATTTATGGTGCCGTGGAAGAGGAAGTGTTTTTTGATGGTCATGCAGGGGCTGACTTTAACTTCTTTTTCGATCATTGCCTTTTAAGAACACTGGAGGACATAAGCGACGGGCCTTTTTTTAACAACAGTCTTAAAAATAAAGATCCGCTCTTCGAGGATGTTTCCGAAGGTCTTTATAAGCTTCGGGAATCATCGCCCGCACGCAAGGCCGGTAGCTTGACAATAGCGGCTCAAGTGCCGTTCGATATTAATGGTGTCGCACGTACAACATCTCCCGACCTGGGTGCTTACCAAAGTGAATAAATCTTGGTACGTAAACAGTTTTTTTTGGATATGAAGCTTTCATCAAAAGATTGTGATAATTCTAAGTTCATTTATTTTGCAATAAACCATAAAATCATATTATGAAAATATTCTTGAAAATAAATGCATGTATTATTTTAATAGGGCTATCATCTTTGGTTTATTCTCAACAGCATGGTCTTCTTTCATTTGATTTGATGAGCGGAGTTGTTGACACCTTAAAAATTCCCGAATTTGACAACCAAATTCAGAATGAAAAAACCAATTTCAATATGGGGATATTCAATAGCGACTATTGTTCCCTTGACAGCATGCCGCCTACTGTTAATGTTTATCCTAATTCAAACTTTACAAAAAAAAGGCAGGCTTCTAAAGATTTTGATATTAACTGCTTTCCAATAAGAACAAGTCTTAAGCTTTTCATTATGAATAATGATTCTTTGATGGGTTTATGCTCCGGAGTGATGATAAGCAGAAGGCATGTGTTAACAGCTGCCCATTGCATTGCTAATATGAATGAAAATACACTAAAGAACGATTCTATATTTATTTGTCCGGTTTTTGATAATGGGGTTTCAAATCCTAATTTTCATTGTAGCTGGGTGAAAAAAGCTTACTTTTTCAAAAATTGGAATATGTCACAAACTGATATTGCTATATTAGAACTTGACATTCCTGTTGGTGATGAAACAGGATGGGTGAGCATTGGATTTGACTCGAATGACAGCTTACTGCTTGATGGAATTTTTTATAAATTTTTATATCCTAATATAACGATTCCTCAAATTGACCCGAACAACTACAATGGTGATACGCTTTATTACAATTATGGAATTGTTGATTTAGCGGGTACACATTCTTTGGGTATTTCTAATGCCTCAGGGATACCGGGAGAAAGTGGAAGCTCCTTAATTAAAGTGGTTAATAATGCCAATTATACAACCTACGGCGTTTTAAGCTTTTCCAACAACCTTGTTCATACAAGGCTTACTAACTGGAAATACTATTCATTCAAATCAATTATTATCAACGATCTTGAACTGGGAATCCCCAATGATTTTACCGAAACTGAAATGACTGTTTACCCGAACCCCACCACCGACTATTTAAATATTATATCTCAGGACAATCAGTTTATTGACAGAATAATTTTATTTGATCTTAATGGCAGAAAACTTATGGATAAGAATTATTCTTCAAGTCCCGTTACTTTAGATGTATCGGATCTTCCGCAGGGAATGTACCTGCTGATTACTTTTTCGGGAAAAAATAAACATGTGAAGAAAATAATAAAAAATTATTAGCCTTCAGAAAAGTTTGTCTTATGGGCGTTTCTTTTTTTTTGAGGTGTTGGGGGAAAAAGAAAATAATGCAGTAATGGCAGATTTCTCCTCCGAATTTGATTTTGCAGGGTGGTAATGAAAACCTTGTTTATGGACGCAAATAAGGACGAAGCCGGGGCTAGGACTTCGTTAACATTAGTGGGGATTTGGGAAACAGGAATTGAGATTGAGTTTGAGTTGGAGCAAGAGGGTTTGGAAGAGGGCGTGAGAGGAGGCCCTTGAGCAAAGTCGAAGATTCTCTCCATCAGCTTAGCTGGTGGGGCGGCCTAATCGATTGTGCTTTCGTGCTTTATTTTTCAATCTTTTTTTGGTTTTCGATATAAACATCGTCCGCAAGTTTTTTCAATGCCTTCAATGAATCTTTTTTGTCTAAAATTTCAAGTTGATAAACCGCCATTTCTCTCAATTGCATAAATCTTTCCGGTTTTTCAATTCCTTTTTTAATCAATTCTGCGTTTAGACTTTCAATATTGGAAAGTACTGCTAATTCATTTATGCTTGCAAAGTCTCTAATATTCAAATCTTTTTTTGCTTGTTCTGGGTTCAAGTCTCGCCAGTCTTTGGCTGTACAATTAAACAAAGCGACGTTCAATAAATCTGCTTCCTCGGCATAAATTAACCATTCTTTGTCCTTTGTGTAATTTTTCTCAGATACAATGTGTTTCTGAACTGCGTCAGTTTGAATATGATAATTTGCTTTACTTAAAATTCGTTTAACATTCCACTCGAGATTATATTGGTTGCTTTCTATTTCTTTATAACGCTGATATTCTTTTATCAGGTAAAGTTTAAAAGTCGGGCTAATTGCTGCACCGAATTCAAAAGCAATGTCTCTATGTGCATAAGTTCCTCCATATCGACCAGATTTTGAAATTATTCCAATCGCTCCTGTTTTTTCCGCCCATTGTTTTGGACTTAATACAAAAGTAGGTAATCCAGCTTCCATTTTAAAGTGGTCAAATTCGACCACATTAAAGTCGGGATTATACATTGTCTCCCAAGTCCCAAGAAATTCAATAGTGGTTCGAGTCCTTATCCAGTTTTTGATTACATCAGCAGCCCTGTTATCACCCTCTTTTGCTTTTGCCATATCAGTCAGGCAGATGTAATCCTCTTCCTCGATTTTTGTAATCGAGATTATTGCATTTTTAATATCAATCGTGTTTATTATACTCATAATCAAATGTTTCCAAAGTGGTCAAATTCGAACACATTAACTTTTAAATTTATCCAAATGTACATTTTTTGGTTCAGATTATGAAATTCTGTTTTATTAATTGCAGGAACTCTCCCAGCATAAAGCACAACGGTTTTATACCATGCCCCAAAAACTAAAAAAGGCATATATGTAATAATACTTTGCGAATATCTAAGCCTTTTTTAGTTTAAGGGTGAACTTTATTATTTCAAAAATAATAATAATTTTTTAGATTGATAGAAAAAACAAAGTTTTTGTAGTGTCATTTTAAGCAGCATCTAAAAAAAGAAATTACCATCATTTTTACACTTAATTTGCCATTATTTAGTTGTGTGCAGAAAAGATTATCTTTGTATGCAAAAACAGTTTTATGAGTCGTTACAATCCGCTTGACGGTTCTACAATTTGTGCTTTAGCGAGTGTGCCCGGTACTGCGGCTATAGCCATAGTGCGTGTCAGTGGCCCGGAAGCTTTTGAGATAGTGGACAAGGTTTTTGTGCCAGTCAACAAGTCCCTAAGTTTAACTAATGCGTCATCTCATACCGTGCACTATGGAAGTATTTTCAATGGAGAGGCTCTTATTGACGAGGTGCTTGTTAACATATACAAGCGGCCGGCATCTTATACAGGTGAAAATACCGTAGAAATTTTTTGCCATGGGTCTGTATATATTCAGCAGCAAATCCTTGAGCTTCTAATTGAGCAAGGATGTCGATTGGCTCAGGCCGGCGAATTTACCCTTAGGGCTTTTATGAATGGCAAGCTTGACTTGTCGCAGGCAGAAGCCGTTGCTGACCTTATAGCAGCAAACTCCAAAGCGGCACACAATCTGGCACTTAAGCAGATGAGAGGTGGTTACTCCAAAAAAATTGAAGAGCTGCGACAGAAGCTAATAAAATTTACCTCACTTATAGAACTTGAACTTGATTTCTCTGAAGAAGATTTGGAATTTGCTGACAGAAAGGAACTGCAAAGTTTAATTCATCAGATAACGCAGGAAATACAAGCCCTAACCCAATCTTTTTCATATGGCAATGTGCTCAAAAAGGGCATTCCCGTGGCTATAATTGGGCAACCCAATGTGGGTAAATCAACTCTGCTTAATGCGTTACTCAACGAAGATCGTGCTTTGGTATCTGCCATCCCCGGTACCACACGCGATGCCATAGAAGATACCATAAGCATTGAAGGTTTTACCTTCCGATTTATCGATACAGCCGGACTTCGTGACCCTGAAGATGAAATTGAGCATATGGGTATTGATAAAACGTACGAAAAAATGGAACAGGCACACATCATACTTTTTGTATTTGACATACACGATATGACTGCTGATATCTTAAGTGAAAATCTTAGCGAAATAGAAAAGCTGTGTCATGGAAAAGACAAAACCATTATTTTAGTTGGCAATAAATCCGATTTGTTGATAGAAACGCCTGCCTATTTCAAAACACTTGTAGAAAAACAAGCCATTTATGTTTCAGCAAAGCGTAAGAAAAATATCAATATGATTTTGGAAAGACTGACTGAAATAGTACGTCTTAAAGAAGACCAAATACCGGACTCCATAGTTTCTAACAGCAGGCATTATGAAGCTCTTACAAAGTCTTATCAAATTGTACAGGATATAGCAGCTCTTTTACAGTCAGGCACATCCCATGAGTTGCTTGCTGCCGATATGAGACGCGCACTTTACTATTTATCTGAAATTACTGGAGTGCAGATAAATAACGAAGATATACTGGATGAGATCTTTTCAAATTTCTGTATCGGAAAGTAAAAAACACTTTTATGTATTTAAATCATGTTAAGCAGTTGTTTTATAAAGATGTGCGCCTTGAGTGGCGGCAGAAATATGCTATTGGGGCAGCGCTTTTGTATTTGATAGCTACTGTTTTTATAACGTATCTGGTTTTTGACAATTATATCACCCCCCGCGTATGGGTTGCTTTATTTTGGATTATCATCATATTTGTAGCTATTAACACCACCTCTCGCAGTTTCGTGCCCGAAGGTCAAAGCAGGTATTATTATTACTACACGCTGACAAAGCCGGAAGCCATTATTATGGGCAAACTTTTGTACAACAATTTGCTTATGCTTTTGATGGGGCTGACCTGTTACGGGCTTTCGGTCTTGTTTTTAGGTAATTTTGTACATAACACAGGTCTTTTTTTGCTGTCTCTTGTGGGCGGATGTACCGGATTGTCGTCATTATTAACCATGACTTCGGCTATTGCATGGAAGGCGCGCAACAGTTTTTCTCTTACAGCGATATTAAGCTTTCCGCTTACACTCCCTTTTATTATTGTGCTGGTGCAACTAACGCACCACTCTTTAAGTGCGGGCAATTGGCTTATTGGGCTTAAGCTGTTGCTGGTTCTTTTGATGTTAAACATTATTGTAATCATACTAACATATATTTTATTCCCTTACATATGGAAAGAATAAATATCATAACACGCTCCTATGCATGGAAAATACTGGCTTTGGTACTGGTGATATATACCATTATTGCCGGCCTGTTGATAGAGGTACCCCGACTTCCCATTATTGAAGAAACCATACGCAATGTTTTCTTTCATGTAAGTATGTGGTTTACGATGGTCTTCCTTTTAATTATTAGTTTGATCTATAGTGTAAGATTTTTGGCTACCGGCAAATACAAGTACGACACCATAGCTGTTGAAGCTGTTAATATGGGGCTGTTTTTTGGCATTTTAGGCATTGTAACGGGCATGTTATGGGCGCGCTTTACATGGGGCGCATACTGGGTTCGCGACCCTAAGCTCAATGGTGCCGCCGTAAGCATGCTCGTTTACCTGGCTTATATTATTTTACGTGCTTCTGCCGACACGGTTAAACTACGGGCAAGACTTTCTGCAGTGTATAATGTCTTTGCTTTTGTATTGTTGATAGTTTTTATCTTCGTATTGCCACGGATAGCTGATGGCTCACTCCATCCCGGCAGTGGCGACGACAGCCCCTTTGCCGTAGCTACTATGCAGGGGTCTATGTACAAGGTCTTTTTTCCGGCCATTGCAGGATGGTTTCTTATGGCTTTATGGTTCCTTCAAATTCGCTTGCGTTTAAATAATATTGAAAACCTGATTAATAAATCTAAAAATCGTTGACATGTTTGCAGCATACGGTAAAATGTTAGTTGTTGTCTTGGTTTTGCTTGTCATTTTAGCAGGCATCATCATTTTTTTGATTAACATAGAACGAAAAATTAATAAACTTGAAAAAAAAATATCAGAATCGCACACAGAAGAAGATGACAATAGCTGAGGCTATTGCTTTTGCTACTGCCTACGTAAATAATGCAGGGCAGTACAAAGTACGTAGCGCTTGTTTTGGACACACACATTAATGTGTTGTTTTGATCTTTTAAGATGTGTATAATTTATCATGTTAAAAACTATTATTATTTATAATTTCTGTTTTTAAAGATGCGAAATATTAAGAAACATAAGGCAATTGTTAAATATACTAAATGGCTTTTGGTTATTACCGGAGCTTTATGTATTGCTTTTTTGCTTTTTGCCGTTATCGTATCTCATCTTTACAAAGACAAGGCCAAATCTCTTATTGAAGAAGCGCTGAATAAGCATTTGCAAACGGAAATTACCATAGGACACACTAATCTGAGCTTATTACGCCAGTTTCCTTTTGCAACATTTTCTTTTCATGATGTTGTGGCTAAAGAAGCCGTTCATTCAAGCCCTAAGGATACTTTGCTTACGGTCGGCAGGGTGTCCCTGCATTTCAACATTATTGATATTTTTAGAGGACATTATCGTATTAAAGGTATTAACTTAAGTGATGGAACACTCGATATTAAAGTGTTTGAGGACGGGACAAACAATTATACTTTTTGGAAAACCGATATTGACGAACCCTCAGAGTCTTTTGAGTTGATACTCGATAAAATCAGCACGCGAAATTTGAATATAAATTATGCCAATCATTATTCATTACAGCATTATTTTTTTTGGATACAAAGGGCTAATTTCAGTGGCCGTTTTTATGAAGATTCTTTTTCTTTTAGCGCTAATGCCAGCACTATTATTGATCATATCAAAATCGGAGAACTTTCTTTTCTGTCGGGCAAAAAAGCGGATTTTAATTTTTTAATGGAAGTGCATTCCGCTGACGGTATGTATAATATCAGTCATGGTCTTGTAAAAATTGGCCATATGCAATTTGACCTTGCGGGCTTTATTCAAGATACTGATGAATACAGCGACCTTAACTTAAAAATAGTTTCTAAAAATATTGATGCAGAAGAATTTATAAGTGAACTCCCGCAAACTTTTCATGATTTATTCAATGATTACATGATTAGTGGGCGCTTAGATATAGAAGCAGATATTAAAGGGCCAACGGCTAAGGGGGTGCATCCGGAGCTTAACTTTCATTTTGGTATTGAAAATGGACATATGACGCATAAATCTACCGGCCAAAGTGTTGAAAAGCTTTTCCTAAAGGGGTACTTTACGAATGGAGCGCAAAAAACATTAAACAGCTCGGTATTAAATATTGAGCATTTGCGCGCCAGTTTAAAGCAGGGGCATATTAATGGTGCCTTTGAAATAGAAAACTTCAACAGCCCAAGGATAACCATTCAGGGGCATGCGGATGCTTGTCTGAATGAACTGATGCTGCTCACAGGGTCAGACATCCTTGCTGATGCCGAAGGGGAAGCAATTCTTGATGTATTCTTCAGCACACAATTGGATAATTTTAAGTCGTTTACCCCTCAAGATTTTATTCAAAGCAAGTGTGTAGGAAAGATCGAACTTAAGAACTGTGCGCTTAGATTGCAAAACCATAAACGTATTGAAAGGATAAATGCCGACCTGGAATTTAATAATAACGATATCGAAATAAAAAAACTTAAAGCTCACCTGGGTCAATCCGACTTTTCTTTTCAAGGGTATTTTCGAAATGCTTTATCATATCTTTTTTTGCCTGATGAAAGCTTGATTATTGATGCCCGCCTAAACGCTAATTTTATTGCCCTCGATGAGCTGCTTGCAACACCTGAAAGTACGCATGATGGTGAAGGCTACTCTTTAAGTTTTTCGCCGCATATAGGGTTTAATTTGTCCGTAAATGCCGACCGTTTACGTTTTGGAAAATTTGATGCAAGCCGCATTCATGGGCAGTTTCAACTTAAAGACAAGATATTGTATGCCAAAGATGTTTCTTTAGAAACTTTTGACGGACTTATTAAAATTGACGGTTCAATAAACGACAGACACGCAGATTATTTTAAAACAGTATTTACCGCACATATAGAACAGTGCAATATCCGGGAAATGTTTTACAGTTTTAATAATTTCAAACAAGATAACATGACCGACAGGCATTTAAAAGGTACTTTGAGTAGCCATGTAAGCTTTGCTGCCAATTGGGATAATACTTTGGAAATAGACTATAATAGCCTTTACGTGCTTGCAGATATTACCATTGAAGATGGCGAGCTTATTGACTACGAACCAATTAAAGAGTTGTCGCGTTTTCTTCGTGTGGACGATCTTTCTCATATTCGGTTTGAGACATTAGAAAATAGCATAGAAATCAGTAAGCGCGTGATACATTTCCCTGATTTACGAATCCGTTCGGATGCTATTAACATTGACGCTACAGGTACACATGGCTTTGACAACATGTTGGATTATAATATGCAAATATTTCTGTCGGATGTTTTAGGGAGGCGTGCCAGACTTGCTAAGCGCGAAAATGAAGAATTTGGAGTCGTACAAGATGATGGTACAGGGCGCTTTACGCTTTTCATAAAAATCGGAGGCACTTTCGACCAGCCTCACATAAGGTATGATACGGGAGGAGCACTTCGCAAAGCACGGCAGAATATCAGAGACGATTTAAGAGAAACCGGTCAAAGAATCCGCGAACTTATTGCGCCGCCCGCTGCTGCCGATACTGTAGCTGTTCTGGAATCAAGAAGAGACTCTATAAGGCGTATGAGAAGAGAGGAAAGAAAAATTCAGGAGGGTTTTCGGCTGGAATAAAATTTTAAAAATGATGTCTTTTTGCTATGAAAGAAGTTTTGTATTACCGCTCTAAAGAACATGCGCTCGAATGCCTTATATGCCCGAGAGCATGTCTTATTGCAGACGGCAAAAAAGGCTACTGTCTTAATAAGCATCACATAAATGGTAAATTGTACGCCACTAACTACGGCAAACCCTGTGCAGTAAATATCGACCCCATTGAAAAGAAACCTTTGTTACATTATAAGCCGCAAACCTATACTCTTTCTTTGGGTACTACCGGTTGTAACATGCGCTGCAAAAACTGTCAAAATGCATCAATTTCGCAGCCCGGTTTTCAAGCACAAAACAATTATGAACTGCTTCCGGAAGATGTTGTGAAGTTGTGTTTATCAAAAAAAATTAATACAATCTCATTTACCTATAATGAACCGGCAGTTTTTTATGAATATATGTATGATGTAGCGCATTATTCAAAATCTTACCATATCAGCAATGTCATGGTGTCTAACGGCTTTATCAATCCTGTCCCGCTCAAAGCCTTATTGCCATACATTGATGCGGCTAATATTGATTTAAAAACTGTTGATGCCACAACGCATTATAAACTCACCGGAGTGTATCCCGATGCCGTCAAGAATACTTTAAAAATATTGAAAAATGCCGGTGTCTGGATAGAAATAACACATTTGGTGATTCCTGAATGGACTGACAAGACGGAGTCTGTTAAACAACTGTGTGATTGGTTGACCCGTAATGGTTTCAGTTCATACCCTTTACACTTCTCACGTTTTCACCCGACTTACAAGCTGAGCCATTTACCAATTACACCTCTGGATGTGCTAGAAGCCGCCCGAAACATTGCTCTGAAAATGGGGATGAAGTATGTTTATATAGGCAATGTTCCATCTAATGAAGCATCTCACACTTATTGCCCGGCATGTCGTAAAAAAGTGGTTGAGAGGAACTCCTATAACATATTACATAATCATTTACGAAAAGCTTGTTGCCCTTATTGCGGATTTAAAGTAGATGGGATTTGGGCTTAAGTATTAAGCATTTTTCCCATCAGCGGCTTTAGTGATTTTGTACACAGCATCTCCTCTTCTGACAAAGTCAACAGCAGTGGAGCACACATCACCCTTACGGGCTGTACTTACCTTATCATAATCCACGCGTAATTCGGTAATCTTCAAGTTGACCACTCCCGTGGTTGGGCCTATAAAAAGGATCTCATCGCCGGTGCTTATGGTGCCACTTTCGAGTTTTATTTCCGCCACCTTTATTTTACTGAAAAAGTTAGTCACTTTACCTACATATTCTTTTTTGCTTGTAGCTTGTGAGCCATATTTTTCAGTCCATTCGCCGGTTTTTTTACCCATATAGTAGCCTTCCCAAAATCCTCTGTTGTAAACTTTTTTAAGCTTTTTAGTCCACAGCTGCACTTTTTCTTCGTTGTAGCTTTTTTGAATTATTGATTCAGCTGCTTCTTTATAGCACTGTGTTACTGTTTTGACATACTCAGGAGCACGACCACGGCCTTCAATTTTCAGCACAGAGACGCCCGCATCAATTATCTTATCAAGAAAACCAATGGTGCACAAATCCTTAGGAGACATGATGTAAGGGCCATCTACCAGCATCTGATGTCCGTCTTCGGTATCTGTTACTTTATAAGTACGGCGGCATTGTTGCAGGCAGGCACCTCTGTTGGCTGAGTAATTAAGGTTGTCAAGGCTGAGGTAACACTTGCCTGATATTGCCATGCACAAAGCTCCATGGACAAAGCATTCAATACGTAAAGTGTGCCCCGAAAAGCCTTTTATTTTTTCTTGCGCTACTTTATAACATATATTTTCAATTTGTCCCAGGCTCAGTTCACGTGCCAGAACGACCACATCACAAAAGCGGGCGTAGTATCTGACAGCCTCTATATTGGATATGTTACACTGGGTAGATGCATGAACGGGCATGCCGTTTTCAATGGCTTTATTGATAACAGCACGGTCGGATGCTATGATAGCGTCAATGCCGTGTTGTTTTGCTGTTTTGACTATAGCTTCAACCTCTTGCAGTTCTTCATCGAAAACAACCGTATTAAGTGTCAGGTAGGTTTTAATTTTTTTGGAGCGGCCTAAATCCGCTATTTGTTCGATATCGTAAATATTAAAGTTTTGCGATGACCGCGAGCGCATATTAAGCTTTCCAACTCCAAAATAAACAGCATCGGCACCTCCTTGAATAGCTGCATTGAGTGACTCAAAAGAGCCCGCAGGCGACATGATTTCAATATTTTTTGTTGTTTTCAAGGCTTTTATCGTATTCGTGAGGTGACTGGATTGCGCAGCCCTGAAAAACGAATAAGTTCCATTTTTACCGAGCCTACTAATATCCCCGATTCGGCCAAGACAGGAATTTTATTTTCGTCGTCAGAAATCCATAAAGTCATAGGATAAGGCTGACTGAAAACATTACCGGTCAATACCATTGGTTTAAAACGCATACATCTGAAGGTACCCAGGCGGGTTGTTATATTTTCTTTGCCCTCATAAACTATTTTTGTCACGTAAACCGTATCGTCAAGGAAAAAATTAATCGGTATCTCATCCCCGACTTTTAGTTTGCTTGCATCGTACGATCGGGCATAATAAAAAGCAGAGATAATATCTTGTACATACTCTACGACATTAACAGTTGCTGTGTTGCTGTGGGCTGTATTGGTAAACTGATTAAATGTTACATCCTGATTTTTTATATAACCACCTTCGTTAATGCGTCTTATAAAAAGCAGTGGCGCTATAGCTTGTTCGTCTATATAAGTTTCATACCGGTTTACCACCCTGAAAAATAAATTAAAAAGGCCTCTTGTACGACCTAAGCCAACTACATGCATGGTGTTTCTGTTGGCTATAACTGCCGGGTCTTTTTGTATTTCCAGAGAGGCAATTCCTGCCGTAACATTGCCCGTCAAAAATGAATCGTAAAAAACCCTGTATTCGAGTTTTTCCCCGTAAGTATAGGCATTATTTTTTACTGTTCTTAATTCCTGTGCACACAAATAAGCAGTGCTGAGTATGCTAATAAGAAAAACAAATAAGGTTTTCATGACATTGATTTTTTTGGTAATTACACTATTGAATGCAAAATACATTCCAAAAAAAATTATACCACAATATTTATTATCCTGTGCGGCACTACAATGATTTTTTTAGGGGGCTTGCCAGACAACCATTTTTGTGTTTGTTCATGTGTGAGAATCATTTTTTCGATATCCTGCTTAGCCATATCTGCAGGGAAAGCCGCCTTGAATCTTGTTTTGCCGTTGAATGAAACCGGATAAAGAATTTGGTTTTCTTTGAGGTACTTTTCTTCGCACGCCGGGAAGGATGCATTAAAGACTGAGTTTTCGTTGCCCATTTTTTGCCAGATTTCTTCAGCCAGGTGAGGAATGTATGGCGATAATAAAATGGTTAGTTTTTCTAAAATTTCGCGCTTGTTGCACTTGAGGTCAGAAAGCTCATTAACACATATCATAAAAGCGCTGACATTGGTATTAAAAGAAAACCTTTCAATATCTTCTGTTATTCTTTTAATGGTTTTGTGGAGTATTTTCAATTCCTCTTCAGTAGCCTTTTCGTCGGATATGGTAAACGCCCCGTCTTTGTAAAAAAGTTTCCAGAATTTTTTCAAAAATCTGAAAACACCTTCTATCCCTTTAGTATCCCATGGTTTTGACTGTTCAAGGGGTCCGAGGAACATTTCGTAAAGGCGTAGTGTGTCAGCGCCGTACTTTTCAATTAAATCATCGGGGTTAATAACATTGAAAAATGATTTGGACATTTTTTCCACT
Organism: Bacteroidales bacterium; assembly: GCA_003565735.1. Classification (GTDB taxonomy): domain Bacteria; phylum Bacteroidota; class Bacteroidia; order Bacteroidales; family PXBB01; genus PXBB01. The sequence continues at coordinate 15,600 of PXBB01000080.1, read as the reverse complement.
TCGTGTCCGCATAAATAATTATTGTTTTCCAGGATAAAATCGGCATTAGCATATTCTTCACGTGACTTTTTAAAAGCTTCAATATCAAGGATGTCATTATGAACTATATTTACATCCACATGTATGGGTGTTGTTTCATAATCTTTTTTGAGCCCACAGGAAACAAAAGTGTTTTGACCTTTAATGCGGTAAACGAAATTCGAACGCCCTTGTATCATGCCCTGGTTGATGAGTTTTTTAAAGGGTTCTTCTTCGCATACATAGCCGAGGTCAAAAAGAAATTTGTTCCAAAAACGGGCGTAAATGAGATGCCCGGTAGCATGTTCGGCACCACCTATATAGAGGTCCACATTACGCCAATATTTATGGCTGTCTTCAGAAACTAGTGCTTCATCATTATGAGGGTCCATATATCTGTAGTAGTAAGCGCTTGACCCGGCAAATCCAGGCATAGTGCTACATTCGTAGGGATGGCCTTCGGGCGTATGCCAGTTTTTTGCTCGTGCCAGTGGGGGCTCGCCGCTTTCTGTTGGCAGATAAGCATCAACTTCGGGTAGTTCAAGAGGCAGCAAGTCTTCAGATAAGGTATGTGGTACACCATCTTTGTAATAAACCGGAAAAGGCTCACCCCAGTACCGTTGTCTGCTAAAAATAGCATCACGTAACCTGTAGTTGACCTGTCGTTCGCCTATGCCTTGCTTTTCAACAGCTTCGATAACGGTCTGCATGGCTTGCTGAACATCCATCCCATTGATAAAGCCCGAATTGATTAAAGTGCCTTCTTTGGCATCGTAGGATTCTTCTTCGATATTACCTCCGGATACCACTTCATTGATAGGCATATTGAAATGCTTTGCGAAGGCGTAGTCGCGTGAATCGTGTGCAGGAACAGCCATAATAGACCCTGTGCCATAGCCTGCAAGGACGTAGTCGGCAACCCATACAGGCATAAGGGTTTTTGAAAAAGGGTTTAGTGCATAGCTTCCTGTAAAAACCCCTGATATATTTTTAAAATCGGCCTGTCTTTCTCTTTCACTTTTGTTTTTGGCTTCTTTAACATATGCTTCCACATGCTCTTTTTGAGCGTCGGTGGTTAATGCCGGCAGTAAATCATGTTCGGGTGCTACGACCATAAATGTAGCACCAAAAATAGTATCCGGTCGGGTTGTAAAGGATTTTAAAATATGCCCTGTGTTTTGCACTTCAAAATGTATCAGGCACCCTTCCGACCGCCCAATCCAGTTTTTTTGCATATCTTTGAGAGCGTCTGACCACTCGAGCTTATCGAGGCCGTCTAACAGACGTTCGGTATAAGCCGTAACGCGAAGCATCCATTGCTTCATCAGTTTGCGTTCAACAATATGCCCCCCCCGAACGGATAATCCTTCTTTGACCTCATCATTTGCCAAAACAGTACCCAAAGCAGGACACCAATTAACCATGGTATCGGCAAGATAGGCCAGGCGGTAGTTCATCAAGATGTCACTTTGCTCATGGGCATTCATATTTTGCCATGTTGCAGCATCAAATATTGGTGTGTCGGCACACGAGGCATTTATGCTTGCATTGCCTTCTCTTTCGAATATTTCTATGAGTTTTTCTATAGGTTCTGCCTGATTGTTATTTTTATTATACCAGGCATGAAACATTTTTATGAAAGCCCACTGTGTCCACTTATAGTAGTTTGGGTCACATGTGGTTATTTCTCTGTCCCAGTCGTATGAAAAACCTAGTTTTTGAAGCTGTTCTTTGTAGCGTTTAATATTTTGAGCCGTTGTCTTGGCAGGATGTTGCCCTGTTTGTATAGCGTATTGTTCAGCAGGCAGCCCAAATGCATCGAAACCCATGGGATGCAACACATTATATCCCTTTAAGCGCATATACCGTGCATAAATGTCAGAAGCAATATAGCCCAGCGGATGTCCTACGTGTAACCCTGCTCCCGAAGGATATGGGAACATGTCCAAAACATAATATTTTGGCTTGTCCTTATCAATTTTTGTCCTGTATATTTTGTTCTGGCTCCAGTAATGTTGCCATTTTTTCTCAATATCATTAAAATGGTATTCCATAAACTTTAAAAAATGTGTTGTTATTGATTTTTTATTAATACGATTTAGAATATACCGGGTGGCAGTATATTTTTTTATAAGTTGCGAAATTAATCAATTAGCGTGAAATAGCAATTCAAAAAAAAGGCAAAAGGCAAACAAGGAGGGTATAAAAGGAACACGCCGGTTAAAAATGGGGGCGGGTGTTTCTTTAAACAATACCTGCAAATCCCATAAAAGCGAGTGCCAGGATGCCACAAACTACGAGCGCAGCCGGTGCACCACGCATGGCTTTAGGCAGCTGCATAAGCTCGAGCTGTTCTCTGATACCTGCAAAAATAATGATGGCTAAAGCAAAGCCGCCTGAGTGTGCTATGGCAAAAACAACACTTTGCATGAGGTTAAATTCATTTTGCACGGCAAGAATAGCTGCTCCTAAAACGGCACAGTTGGTTGTTATCAGAGGTAAAAATATGCCCAGAGCCTGATATAGTGGCGGGCTGACTTTTTTCAGAACTATTTCAACCATTTGAACCAGTGAGGCAATGACCAATATATATGAAATGGTGCGCAGGTACTCTATTTCGAGGGGTATAAGCACATAGGAGTATATGAGGTAAGTTACCAGCGTAGCCAAAGTCATTACAAAGAGGACGGCTGCACTCATCCCGGCTGAGGTGGATACTTTTGCAGAAACACCCAGGAAGGGGCATATACCGAGAAATTGTGCCAATACAATATTATTTACAAAAATGGCTGCAATAATAATGATGATATATTCCATTGTTTTTATTTTAAATAATTATACACATTAATTTTTACTAAACCTTCCCATGATGGCAATAAGGTAGGCCATAGCCAGAAATGCTCCGGGAGCTAAAACAAAGACGAGCATGCCGTCACCTTCAATAAATTTGAATCCTAAGACAGAATAATTGCCGAAAAGCTCTCTGACAAATCCTATTAAAGCAAGTGCGAAAGTAAATCCAACGCCCATACCTAAGCCATCAATGATGGATTTAAAAAGGGAATTTCTGGATGCGAAAGCTTCGGCGCGGCCAAGGACGAGACAGTTACACACAATTAACGGAATAAACAAGCCTAAAGCATCGTACAATGCCGGAACAAATGCAGCCATCACTAGATCCGTAATGGTCACAAATGTAGCTATAATAACAATAAAGCATGGTATGCGTACCTTGTTGGGAATAAAGTCTTTTATAATGGATACAACAATATTCGACATGACCAGTACAAAAAGTGTAGCTACACCCATACCAAAACCGTTAAAAGCAGATGTTGTTACACCTAAGGCCGGACATAATCCTAGCAATAGTATAAAAACAGGATTGTCCTTAATAATTGCTCTTGAAAAAATTGTTTTATTATTCATGTTGTTGCCGCTTTATAGATTTGTTATTTGTTGTTAATATTGTCTGTTTCAGGACTGTCATCTTTGGTGACTTCTGCCGTATGCTCATCAGAGTCTTTTTCAGATATATATTTCATATATGTGTCAAAAGCTCTTTGGATGGCATCACTGTATCCTCTGGCTGTAATTGTTGCAGCCGTGATGGCATCAACTTGTCCGCCGTCCTGCTTGACACGTAAGTCGAATTCGCCGGGGTTTTTTCCTACGTATTGCTCGTTCCAGTCCGAAACAGTTTTACATGTTTTGTCACCCAGTCCTGGTGTTTCAAGATGCTCGAGAACGTTGCTGTCAATAATAGTTCCATCGGGTGCTAAGCCCACCATCACGCTCATATAGCCACTGAAAGCTCTGCTTGTAAAGCTTCTGATAGCTGTCCCCATCAATTCGCCATCTTTGTGTACTTCGTAGAAAAGAAGATCGCCTGTCCCATCATGAGCAGGTACAACGATTTCTTCACTTACTTGTGCTGCATCGGCGCCGGGTATTACTATGTTAATAGCATCTTTAAGCCTTTGCAGCTTGGCCATTTCTATGGGTTCTTTTGTGACATTATATACAAGGCCAAGTGCCAAAGCTGATATACCTGTTACCAAAAACAGTGTTAAAACCATATTTAAAAAGGTACTTTCTTTTTTTGCCATGACTTTATGCTTTTATAGTTTCTCCGAAACGTTCGGGTTTAAATGCTTTATTAATAAGAGGGACAACAGCGTTCATGAGCAGGATAGCAAATGAAACGCCTTCGGGGTAGGCCCCAAAGACTCGAATGACAATAGTCAGGATGCCGCAGCCGACCCCGAATACAATTTGACCCTTAGGCGACATAGGAGAGGTTACCATATCGGTAGCCATAAAAAACACACCAAGCATCATACCCCCTGTGATAAGGTGGAATAGAGGATCGATATATATCTCGGGGTTATACAGCCACAGGGCACCTGAAAAAATAACAGCGGAGCCTATATAAGCCGCAGGGATATGCCAGGTAATAATTTTTTTAACAAGCATGTAAAGCGCGCCAATAAGAATAGCTATTGCCGATATCTCACCAATAGAGCCACCCATATTACCAAACAGCATGTCAACATAACGGGGTACATCACCGGAGGCTAATATTTCAGATACACTGCGTCCCTGAGCTACGCCATCCTTAACAACAGCTAAGGGTGTAGGGCCTGTAACAGCATCGGTTATGGCTGTGCTGAATGGTTGTGGCTTAGGCCAGTTGGTCATTTCAACAGGAAAAGATATCAAAAGAAAAACACGGCCAACAAGTGCTGGGTTAAAAGGGTTTTTACCCAATCCACCAAAGCTCATTTTACCCATCCCTATTGCCACCAGAGAGCCTACTATGACCATCCATATGGGCAAACTGCTCGGCACGTTGAAAGTAAGTAAAATTCCGGTGATAACTGCTGAACCATCGCTGATTGTAGGTTTGCCTTTAATAAGAAAACGTTGGATCAAATATTCAAAAAATATGCAGGAGGCCACTGCCACTAATGTCACCTTAATTGCACCAAGTCCGAAAAAGTAAAAAGAAACGACCAGAGCAGGCAGCATGGCATACACAACACCCCACATTATCTTTTTTACGTTGTCGTCTCCATAAACATGCGGAGAACCTGAAACTTTCAATAAACCCATTTTATATGATGAATTTGATTAATATTTTGTATTTGATTTTTTTTGTCTTTTATCAGTATTTTATGAAGTCCGCGTTCTCATAATTTGTCCAACCTTTTGCTTGGCAATACGAATATTGTCGAGTAGCGGTCTGCCCGAAGGACAGATATAGGAGCAGGAGCCGCACTCTATGCAATCCATAACCTTTTCTACTTCGGCTTCTTCGTCTCTTCCCACTTCCGATAGAACGGCAATAAGGTAGGGTTCAAGGCCCATAGCGCAAACGCTGACACATTTAGCACAACGAATACAATTCAATGTTTCGGGTCTCATAGATTCTTTTTCAGGAAAAATAACTATCCCCGAGGTCCCCTTAGTAACCGGAACATCCAGAGAGTTGAGGGCTTTACCCATCATAGGACCGCCATTAACTACTTTTCCTGTATCCTCAGGCAGACCGCCGGCAGCTTCTATTAATTCGCTGACGGGTGTTCCTATACGTACAAGGTAATTGCCCGGCTTTTTAACCGATTTTCCTGTAATGCTTACCACACGTTCTATCAATGGTTTATTCTTTTGAACCGCTTCATAAACGGCAAAACAAGTTCCTACATTTTGCACTACACATCCAACGTCTATTGGAAGCTTTCCTGAGGGAACTTCTCTGTTTAAAACAGATTTTATGAGTTGTTTTTCGCCTCCTTGCGGATACATTACTTTTAAGGGATCTACAGTAATGCCTTGATATTTAACAGATATGGCTTTTACATACTCAATGGCATCCGGTTTGTTAGCTTCAATACCTATGATAGCTTTATCCACTTTCAGCGTTTTCATAAGTATTTGAATGCCCACCATCATCTCTTCAGTTTTTTCGAGCATCAGTCGGTGGTCTGAGGTCAGGTAAGGTTCGCATTCTACGCCGTTAATGACAAGATATTCTGCTTTTTTGCCATCAGGCACCATCAGCTTGACATAGGTTGGAAATGTGGCACCACCTAAGCCAACCACACCTTTTTCATGCACCTTATCAATTACTAATTTAGAATCATCAATGATAGGGGTTTTTAACAGTTCGGTAGTGGTTTCTATGCCGGCTTCCCACTCATCTTCCGCTACATTAATGACAATGGCTTTACGTCTGTAACCGCTGCTGTCAATAATATCATCAATTTTTGTTACTTTACCTGATACAGAACTGTGTATGTTGGCTGATATAAAACCTTGAGCCTTGGCTATAAGCTGCCCTGTTTTTACCATCTCACCTCTTTCGACAACAGGCACAGCGGGCGCCCCTAAGTGCTGTGATAATGGTATTTGTACAGTTTTTGGCAATGATAAAACCTCTATGCTTTTATCGGCCGACAATTTATTTTCTTCGGGATGAACACCACCTAGTTTAAAGGTTTTCATGCGGGTTTCTCCTATATCTTTGGTTAGTTATTATCTTTACTTTCCTCTTTGGACTGCGCTTCATTTTGCTGCTTGTCTTTTTGAGCTACAGGGCTTTTTGCTGTTGCTTCGGTTTTAACTTTCCTGGGGGGGAAGTTAAGTTCAACAATAGCAGTTGTGGGGCATTCAGGGGCGCATTTTCTACATAATTTACATTTTTCATAATCAATATATGCAAGGTTGTTTTCTAAGGTTATAGCATCGAACTTACATGCTTTAACACATTTACCGCAACCTATACATGCCACTGAACAATTCTTTTTAGCGGGGCCGCCCTTTTCCTTATTGATGCAACATACGAAAATTCTTCTGTCTTTTTTGCCTTTATTACGCATTTCGATAATAGCTCTCGGACATGCTTTAACGCAGGCACCGCATGCAACGCAGTTGGTGTCGCTGATAACGGGCAGATTGCTTTCTTTATCGATGTACATAGCATCAAACTTGCATGACTCAACGCAATCGCCGAGTCCTATACAGCCATTAGGGCAGCCGCTTTCACCGGCAAAAAGCATATGTACGTAAGCACATGTGGTAGCACCATCGTAAACAACTTTTTGGGGTGCATTGGTTCGGGAGCCAGCGCAGCGCAATACAGCTACTTTTGGAACTGAAGCGCCCGCTTCAAGGCCCAATACTTCGGCTATCTTTTGCATTGTTGTATCGCCGCCGGGAGGGCAACTGAAGCCTTCAAGACTTTCCTTTTTGATAATTTCTTCGGCAAAATTACGGCAACCAGCATAACCACAACCACCACAATTGGCAGCAGGGAGCAAGTCATTGACAACATCAATACGGGGATCTTCAATAACCTTAAACTTCTCTGCTATAACGTATAAGATTATCGCTGCCAAAACACCTATTGAACTCAGGCTTATTACGGAATAAATGACAACTGTATTCACTTTGCTTGGGTTTATGTTTATGAATAAATTTTATCTGTTTTCGTGATTTGTGAGGCAAAAATATAAACAAAAAAAATATTTCATAGCTTTTTTTGTGTTTTTTGAACTTTTCAAAAAATGCTGAAATACAATAAGATGAAGTGAGAATGGTTTGAAAAAAGTTTTTTTTAAAAAAATAGAAATCTGAAAACCAGTATTTTAAATACAGTCTTTAGATAGAGTATAAATTGCAATAATGGCGTTGATTTTCAATGTTTTTTTGTTACAGCCTGCTGTTTTCATTCCGCTAATTTGGGTATTCAGGTAACTAAGGGCATCTTATATGTGGAATGTTTCTGAATAAACCTTGCTGAGCCCGTGTCATTTGGCTGAAGGCAGGTATTATACCCACACAACTTTTGCCATCCGGCAAAAGCTAAGAAAACGGACCTTACGAACAGGACTATTTGACAAACTTTGATACCAACCTCTTGTTATTGACGTAGAACTCAATAAAGTAATAACCCGAACTGAGGTTGGAAACATTGATATATGTTTCAGAACCGGCAAGGGGTGTTAGAGTGCCTCCGGCAACTTTTTGCCCATACAAATTGTAAATATGGTAAGGCAGGTCTTTCTCGTAGTTGTAGGTTTTTAGTTTCAGATACAACTTGTCACTTACAGGATTTGGGTAGAGAATGATTTCTGAATGAGACTCTAAATCTTTAACAGCTGTAGTGCCCACATCGAAGGTTTGGTCTTCTGTACAATTGTTAGCATCAGTTACGGTAACGGTATAGCTTCCCGGTCCGAGGCTGCCAATATTTTTTGTTGTTTGCCCTGAACTCCACAAGTAGGTATAGGGCGGTGTGCCTCCGTTAACATTGAGGATAATCATGCCATTTTCGGCGCCATGGGATGGTTCTACAATATTAGCTGTAATGATGATTGGGTCGGGGTCAGAAATTTTAAACACTTCATAAATCATACAGTTGCCATCAGTGATTGTGACAATGTAGTGTCCTGGTGCGAGGCCGCTTAGCTGGGGTGTTGTTTGGCCCGTATTCCAGGCATAAGTGGGTGTGCCTGTGGGATTGACAAGAGAGAGGCTTATAGAGGCATCTGTCATACCCGGACAGGATATCTCATTAACCTGCGCATTTAGGGTTGCAGCGCCGGTTTCACTTATGCCTACGTAAGTGGTATATGTACAAGCGTTGGCATCGTTAATCTTGACAGTATAAACACCGGCAGGCAAGCCGACAGGGGCTTGGTTGATAGAGTCAGCATCCAAAATAATTACCGAATAAGGTGGTGAGCCTCCGGAAGTGTTGCTGATGTTAATAGTGCCGTCGCTTCCTCCGCAACTGCTTGTAGGTGTTGAGGTTATAGTCGTTTGGATTGGACTTGCAGGCTGCCGTATATTGTAAGACCTGATGGCTATTTCATCATCGCTGTCCGTAATGGTTACTCTGTAGGTTCCTGCCTGTAAATTTTGCAAGTTTTGAGTCGTGTCGCCGGTATTCCAGATGAAATTGTAGGGCGGTGCGCCTCCTTCAACATTAAGGTTGATATAGCCGTTGGATTGACCATAGCAGGGAAAGCTTTTCGGGTAGGAAGCAGAAATGTTAAAACGGCTGCGGACTTTATAATATATCATATGATGCTCGTAAGGGAAACTGCCTGTAGCACCTCCCATATAGGCAAAAGAGGGGATGTACAGACCATTCCAGCCGGGTGCTAAGTTGTAGCGGACATCTGTTGGGATGGTATATGATATGTTGTAGTCGTGTTTGATGTAGTGAGGAAATTGATTTGGTCGTTGTTTACGAGTCAAAAATTTTACGCCGTTTTTGGAGGTGATATTATCAACATGTTGGGTCCAGGAATAGCCCGGAATAAAACCTACCGAAGAGGCTACCAAGCGGCCGGGCATTATCTGAGGCAAATCGTCTGTGGCAATTTTTACAACCATTTCGCCATTATTGGGAATAGCGTTCTGAAAGTCCCGGTATGTAAGAGGAACTTTATAAACATGTTTATTTTGAACATTTAAACGGTTGCTTTGATAATGGTAAGGCAGGCTTTTAAGAAAGACAGTGTCGGTGCCCAAATTTTGTGTAACCGCAGAGTTAGGGGCAAAGTAAACGGTACTTAAATTTGTGTTTACAACTAATTCAATGAGTAAGGTATCCACGATGGTGGTGTCAACAATAAATCTGTCGTAAATAATATGAACGGCTACAGAGTCGAGGTAATAACTGGCCATAGACCCCAGGTGGAGATCATTAGGATGCAAATTGACATCATTATACAAAGGAGATGTCACATCAAGCACATCGCCGATTTTATGAGTTCTCAGCAATCCAAAGCCAACGGTTCCCAGAATAGTTGTGTCCGGGAATAAATAATCATCATAGACTGTGCCGGGCATGCTGTGATACAGTTGCATAGTTTCCCCGTAGTTGTACCATCTTGAAAAATAATTTGCCGCAGGCCTTCCCGAACCCTTTGAAACCTCTTCGGGTGCTGCTTTTTGTGTTTCAGAAGGCACTGTGCCATCAAATGGTGTTATGGAAGTTTGTGCAAACATAAGCGGGCACAAAAGCATCGAAATAACTATTAAAGTAATTTTTTTCATGTGTTTGGTTTTTATGATAATGAACTTATGGTTAATTGTTATCTTATAAAATGTATTCTAAAATAAAACCCTCATGCCTCAAAGTCTGTTAACAATTCTTTTATCTAAAACGCGGGTTGTATTTTATGCACCTTATGTAATATTTGACTTAGGGATACACGAATACTATGCAAATATAATTAAATTAACATGTAATAAACAAAAAAACAAATAAAAAAATAATCATGATACAGGTCACATTATAATTATTAAGCTGCATAATACAGGTAAAATCATTACATTTGCAAAGTTTATATACTAATGCAGGTTAAAAGTCGTGAACCTGTTAATACAAACCATTAAAATAATTCATTTACTTCTTTCTGTTCAGAAAGCATTAAGTGATATTACACCAGTACGTTATGCATATTTGGAAGGATCATTTAAGATTGGCACTTGCTCTTACGGGACTTGTGCTTCTTTATTTTTTGCTGCGCATCGGTTTCTGGTTTTTCAATATTTCCTATTTTTCCGATATGGGCACAGCGGACTTATGGAGTGTGTTTTTTAGCGGCATTCGTTTTGATTTGTCTGCTATTTTTACGCTCAATGCCATTGTTATTTTCGCATATTTTTTGCCTATACCATGGGTGCATCACAAGGCTTATGTTGTTTTGTTGAAAATTCTCTTTGCCACTATTAACAGTGTGGCTGTTTTCTTTGCTATTATTGATTTTGCTTATTTCGGGTTTATTCAGGCACGCACAACAGCCGAAATATTCAGCTACACGACCTTAAGCTCAGACTTATTATATCTTATAATGCCTTTTGTAAGGGATTTTTGGTATGTACTACTCTTAACCGCCGGTTTTGTTTTTTTGATATACAAAGCATCCGGTCTGGTTTTTAGAAGAGAATTAAAGCCCGCATACGGTGCCGGGTTTTATATTTACAGATCGTTGTTTTTGATTCTCTGGGCGGGGCTTACCATTGTTATGATGCGCGGCGGTTTTCAATTGCGCCCCATTAATATTGCTACGGCTGCACAGTACGCCACGGCACGCCATATACCGCTGGTTATCAATACGCCTTTCAGTATTATTAGAACATTCAATAAGGATGTGATTAAAGTCAGCAAGTATTTTTCTGACCTGGAAGAAGCTGAAAAAATTTACAAACCGGTACACAACTTCGCTTGCGATACTGTGGCTTTTCAGGAAAAGAATGTCGTGGTTATTATTTTGGAGAGTTTTTCTAAAGAATATATCGGCAGCCTGAATAAACATATAGACAGTGGCAATTATGCAGGCTATACGCCTTTTCTTGACAGCATCATTGCGCAATCGCTTGTTTTTGAGGATGCCTACGCTAATGGCAGACGCTCTATAGATGCTACATTGTCAATACTTTCGGGAATACCCAATCTGATGGAGACGGCTTTTGTTCTGTCGGGTTATGCATCGCACCAAATACATAGCATAGCCAGCTTGTTAAGCGTTAAAGGGTACACTTCTTATTTTTTTCATGGTGGTACCAATGGCACTATGGGTTTTGATAATTTTGCCCACCTGACCGGCTTCGATCATTATTACGGACGTACGGAATATGGCAATGACGCTCATTTTGACGGCCATTGGGGTATCTTTGATGAGCCTTTTCTACAGCGTATGGCTCATGAGCTCAACAAGGCGCCTGCGCCTTTTTTTTCGCTTTTGTTCACGCTATCCTCGCACCACCCTTATACGATACCAGAGGCGTACCAGAACAGATTTCCCAAAGGCACGCTGCCCATTCACGAAAGTATCGGCTATGCCGATTATGCGTTGAAACGCTTTTTTGAAACAGCCTCTCGCATGCCCTGGTTCGACAATACCATTTTTGTGATTACTGCCGACCATGCTGCTGCCAGCTACTACAGAGACTACCAAACACAAAGTGGCATTTTTGCCGTGCCTCTCTTGTTTTATGAACCGAAAAACCCGATTTATAAAAGGTCTCAACAAACAGCGCAGCATACCGATATTTTACCCACACTTATGCATAGGATGCACTACCCCCATTGCTTTGTAGCTTTTGGAAGAAGCTTGCTCGACACCCTGCAAACAGGGCTTTCCGTCAATTTTGTCAATGGGATGTACCAGATTGTTAAAGCTCCTTATCTTATCACTTTTGACGGCTCACATATGATAGCGCTTTACGATACTTCGCAGGACCCTTTGCAAAAGCATAATGTCTTGGATACTTTTGACAAAACCCGGAAGGAATCGCTGACAATGCTTATTAAAGCATATATTCAATCGTACCAGTACCGTATGCATTATAATAAACTAACAGATTGTTTGTAATGACAGATACCCATAGAAAAAAACAGATACGCTTTATCATCAACCCTATTTCGGGGGTTTATTCTAAAAAAATCGTAGAGCGACTGATAAAACGTCATATACAAACGGATATCATAGCTTACGAAATAGTGTATTCCATGTATCCCGGTCATGCGACTGAACTTTCGTCAGAAGCTGCTTCAGAAAAATTTGATGCCGTGGTTGCCGTGGGTGGCGATGGCACCATAAACGAGGTCGCCAGAGCCTTGAAAAATACAGATACGGCTTTAGGTATTATCCCTGCCGGCTCGGGTAACGGATTGGCGCGCGGCCTTAACATCCCTTTGAGAAAAGCTGCCGCCGTGCGTATGATCAATGACTTTAATACCACTAAAATGGATACAGCCACTATCAATAATACTTTTTTTGTCAATATAGCCGGCATAGGATTTGACGCCGAAGTGGCCAAGCTGTTCGAAATTGTGTCAAAGAGAGGCTTTTGGCCCTACTTTAATATTATTTTCAGGAAATTTTTCAACTTCAAACCCCATACATTTACCCTTGTTGTCAATGGAAAAAGGGAGGTGCGCAAATGCATGATGATTTCCTTTGCCAATGCCAGCCAGTTTGGATTCCAAACCATTATAGCACCTCACGCCAGGGTTGATGATGGCTTGATAGATGTTTGCAGGCTTAGCATGTTGCCCTGGTACAAAGTGCCGGGCCTTTTGCTGAGGATTTATACCAAAGGTGCTGACAAATCGCCTTATATTGACATAGAAAAAGCAGCATCCCTTGAAGTTTATGCGCATGATAAGGTGCCCGCTCATATTGACGGCGACCCGGCAGCTCCCGCCAAAAAGTTTACTGTTAAGGTGTTCAGAAAAAACCTTAAGATTATTGTGCCCGAACTGTAAAAAAGGATTTCAAATTTTGGAAAAAACTGAAAGGTTTTTATCAGCACTTTTTGTTTTGTGTATTGGTACACCCTGCTTTCCTGTTTTGTGCAATACCCCCCCCGTTTAAGCATTGACACCCTCCTTTATATTGATTCCCTTGAGAATTAGGATTATATAACTGCTCAACAAATGAAAAAAATATAGAATGATATTCAATAGCCCGTTAGGGCTTTAATGCCCATAAAAGAATTAGTGAAAAATTCTGTTTTTGTCCGTTAGGACATTAACAAAGATAGTGCTTGGTTTATCCAATATCTTGGAAAACATAGTCAAAAGTCCTTTTTTTTCTTTGTTACTTTTGCAGTCGTTCAAAAGTAACCAACCTGCCTGGCCGGCAGTTCTCTGCTTGCCCTTTGTCATGCTGTATCTGATGATAATCGGATGAAGCATCTCTGTTTGGGCAGATTCTTCGCACCATGACATGGCATGCGAGAGAACGAGGGTTTTATAACCTTTCTGATATGCTAAAAATTAGCACGTAGCAATTTGTGAGGCTGGATATGTGCTTGAGAGTAGGTCTTTTTTATGAAATAAATGTGTCATAATCTATTGATTGCAATTTCAGCGTATCAGGGTTAATGACCATTTTCTCATAGATGGGTTTATGACTTTTTGAGTCCATTAATTTAAAAACTCTTTCTTCATCTTTAATATCAGAATTAACAGCAAAAATAACCTTAGATATTATTTTGATATCAAAAGGATAAAAAAGATACTTCTTGTCATTTGAAAAAGTTATGTCTTTGGAAATATTATTACTTTCAATATCTACAATTAAACGCACCTCCTTTTCATGTTCCCATATCTTTGACTTTGTAGTAGCTATAAATAAACCTCTTTCATCAGGATTATTAGAACGAACCAAATTTCTTTTCCTTACTAAATCTTCTTCATAGCTTATATTTGATGGCCCACCCAATAAACGATTTTTATTAAAATCAATTTCAAAACACATTTGTTTATGAGAACCATAGTATGCCCACATTAAGTATGATTCGTAAGCATCATATTCTTTGCAAAAACAACAGACATAAGCTTTTTCATAATAGCTTTGAAAAGAAGTTTTAATAGCCTCATATAAGTCTTTGTCTTTTATGGGATTAAACATTTTTATAGCTTTCTGATATCTTTCACAAACATAATAAACATAAGGATGTAATAAAGGATTGCAATCCAATGGATCATTAAATGTATCTATACGTGAAAACCAGAGGGTTTTACTTTCAATCGTCTTAATAAAGCCATCAAATCCAAGAAACCGGTATGCTTTTCCCAAAAAAGTATTGTAAATATCTGTTTTCATATATCTATCATTTATACTAATACCTTATCCACCTCCCTCATCAACCTCTCCGTCTCTGTCAGTGCTACAATAATTTTTTGGTAGTGTCGTATATCTTCAAATTCTAATGTGCGTCCTTTGCGGTCTTTGAGCCATTTTTGTGCAGGTTGGTAGCCGCCTATGTAAAAGCTCCAGGCCACTTCGGGCACGTTGGCAAAGTATTGGGTGTCGTTGATGTAAACGCGGCCGCAGGCTGTGGGCGGGTTGACCCCTCCCGGCCTCCCCAAGGGGGAGGAGGTTTTACCCGCCCACTCAGGGGAAGATGTTGAGTCTGCTTTATCATCAACGGTTTTATCTATCACGTAATCGGGTTTGCTGTCTAAGTGTTTTTTAATTTCTGCAGTTACCTTTTCGGGAGAAGCGAATACTTCTTCGTTGGTAAAGCGAATAACATCGTAACCCATGTCATTTAATATTTCTGTTCGAAAATCATCGTATTCTTTTTGTTGCAAGTGAATTTTCCCGTCAATTTCTATAATGGTTCTTTTTCTAAGACACACAAAATCAGGGATAAAATCATGAATAACATGTTGCCGCCGTATTTTATGTCCTGTTTTTTTATTTCTAAGATATTCCCACATATTTTTTTCGGCTGGCGTAGGGTTTCTTTTTAGCTCTTGTCTGATTTCTTTAACGTATTTATAAGTATAGGGATTGGCTGTATGAAAACCCGGCACTCTTTTCTCCGGAATACCTTCCTTAGAAAAACTATCAGCCAACTCATCTGCCCCTTCCTTCGAGGGAGCAGCATTATGCGGCTCCCCTTCCTTGGAGGGAGCAGCAATATGCGACTCCCCCCCTTTGGAGGGAGTGCCCAACGGAAACTCCCCTCCTTTGGAGGGAGCAGCTACAAACTGCTCCCCTCCTTTGGAGGGAGCGCCCAACGGAAGCTCCCCTCCTTTGGAGGGAG
>PXBB01000103.1 GCA_003565735.1 Bacteroidales bacterium | reverse complement strand
ATTAACATATCTGAGGTCGGGTTAGGATATATTTGAAAATACTCCGGTATTGTTTCTTCTATGCCAGCACATGAAATAACATCAACAGATACGGTATTAACCGGACTTAAACAACCGTTTTCCTCCAAGCTGAGGGAGACATCGTATGTGCCTATTGAATCCCACAGCACTTCATAAGGTCCTTGCCCTGTACCGGATATTATGCTCCCTCCGTCAAAACTCCATGTATAATTAGCAGATGCCGATGCTGTGCCGGTATAGGTTATATTTGCTAACTCTCCTAAACAAACCGGAGAAGTTGCCGTAAAATCGGCTGTGGGAATATCATGCACTATAACAAATAAAGAGCTGGAAACCGTATCAACCCCATCTGTAATAAATGCCGTAAAACTTGTGTCTGATGTGGGGTAAACAACGCCCGGGGTTAGACCTTGCGCACCATGCGACCACCATGTTTCAGTAGTTGGTGGAGGGCCAATAATTTTTACATTATCCAAGCCCCAGTGGGCGTATTCAGAATCGCTGCTAAACGGTTGAGCCCAACGAAAGCGGGTTGATGTCGTCTGTGCAGCAGGAGGTATTGGAAAGATTCTGCGATTCCAAACAGTAAATGGTGTTTGCTGTCCGTGAGGAACACTGGGTGTGGTTAAGGTTGGCATATAAGTCAGAGAATCGCCATTAGGGGCATAATACTTAATATCCTCCCACATCATACCGCCATCCAATGAGTACTGAATCAGCAAACCCTCGTTGTAAAACTCAGGCCCATTACAAGGCGAGGCCTCGCCACTGACCGCAAAGCGCATCTCGAAGTCTATAATTGCACCGGATGAAACATCAAAGTCTAATGTGGCTATTTGCCTTATCGTTGTAGTGGAGCCCATCCACATATAAATAGTACTGTCAGGCGAATGCGGCGGGCAGGGATTGTTGAACATAGCCTGAGAGACTGCTGTCCAGCCTGTACCGGGTGTACCGTCATTAAAGTTATTGTATAGGATATAATTAAAACAATCTCCTGTGGCTGAGAGAGTTACAGCCTCCCCCTGACATATCTCAATAGTATCAGTTGCGCCATTACCGTAAGCTGTTATAGTACACTGCTGGCCATAAGCCTGCGTCATACAAACAACAGCTATATTAATAATAAAAATAAGTTTTTTCATAATTACATAATGTTTGTGGCTTATTGTTTAAATAAAATTTTAAAAGAAAATTATCTTATCACATATTACAAATATAATATTTTTTTTTAATAAATTGAATCTTTTTAATATCAAAAAGTTTAGGAGGAGGTTGTATAATTCCCAAAAATCAAAAACTTAAACGCATGATAATCTATGCAAAAAGAAATATAATTAAAAATATCCGGTGCATATTTGAAAAAAGAAACCGTCAAAAAAGGCCCTGAGTTTTAAAATAATTAATGTAAGTTTGTAACCAAATTATTTTTCAGGTTTAAGAAGAATGGTAGTTGACATATTTATTCCTTGTTTTATTGATCAGGTTTATCCGGAAACCGGGATGAACATGGTGAAAGTGCTTGAGCATCTGGATGTAGGTGTTCATTACAATACCGAGCAAACCTGCTGTGGGCAGATGGCTTTTAACAGTGGCTACTGGAATGAAGCTAAAGCCATCGGCGAAAAGTTTATAAAAGAATTTTCGAACAACAGGTACATTGTATGCCCTTCGGCCTCTTGTGTAGGCATGGTAAAAAATTATTACCCTTTTCTATTTCATAACACAGCCTTACACAATGAATATAAAAGTCTTCGAAAAAACATATATGAATTTACAGACTTTTTGGTCAATGTACTCAATGTAACAAATGTAGGTGCTAAGTTAGAAGCCGTTGCCACCTACCACGAAGCTTGTGCAGCACGCCGCGAATATGGTCTTAAAGACCAACCACTTGTCTTGCTCAGAAATGTAAAAGGTCTTATTATGCGCGAGATGAAAGATATTGAAAGCTGCTGTGGTTTTGGCGGCACATTTGCCGTTAAGCACGAAGCCATATCTACGGCTATGGCCGAACAAAAAATAAAGTATGCCCTGGAAACAGATGCCCAATACATTATTTCTACTGAAGCTTCTTGCCTGATGCATCTGGAGGGCTACGCCAATAAAAACAACAAACCCGTTAAATGCATGCACATTATTGACGTTTTAGCCCAAGGCTATTAAAAATGCATTATGCAATAGAACTTTGCAATGAGGCTTGATATTCAGTTTTAGTATCTCAAAATGGCTGCAATCTTCTGATGTTTATCTAGTGTTCCGTTTTCGGTAAAAACAACACGCCCTCCTTTTTTAATAACGATTTCGGCAATCTCATCCACCACATCGTCAATAACTCCGGAAAGTTTACTGTCGCTTTCTATTCTTAAAGTATTATCTTTTGGCTTTATAGAAGCCGATTCGCGGTAGTCTTCTTCGACCACCAGCACACTGCAGCGGCCCTCATTTGCCACACGCCATACTTCCTGAACTCCTGAGGCATATTTGTTTTGGCTGACAGCCTTTTTAAGATCATCTAAAATAACGTGTCTTTTAACAGCCAGTTCATTTTTAACAATCGGCCAGGCAGCTTTACCCAGCTCATGCAAAGATACCCGTTCGTAGTTGCCTTCCAAAAAACCAATAATGACATCCTTTTTATCGCAAACATCTTTATAGTATGCAAGATTTTTTTTAGCACCTGTTAGCAATAAGTAGCCAGGTTTATTTTTATGAACTTCTAAAAATAATTTATCAATGGTGTTAAAGTAGTCCTTAATCTTTCTTTCTGATTCATTCGAAAAACTTGCTACTAAACTATCTGTTATATAGTGGTCGTTTTCTAAGGGAAATCCGTGTCCGATAATTTCATTAAGCTGCTCCCTGTGTCCGTCATATAAACGCACATTGTTTTGGTTTAGCAACAACACATAATAGTTCGTATCGCGGTTTATCCAACGGATCAAATCTCTGGTAGCAAAAGTATTGTCCACAACGACCCTGTCTTTAACAGCAAAAGGCAACAGAATTTTTTCTTTAAAAGTATCGTTGGCATAAAGTGCCAGACCATCCATATTTTTGCTGAAATCGATGGAAGCAACCAAATCCTCAATATTGTTAACAATAGCTGCCATATCTTTTTTGGAAAAATCATCAGAAAGCCTGTCTATAGCCTCCTTTACTAAATTTTTTAATCTTAACGGGTCTTTATGATAATCGGGGGCCGTGCGATGTGTTTTCATGATTATTGAAACACAAGGATAAGTATCAAACTCAATAATTTTATTAAAAATTTCTTTACTCATTTTATCTGGTTTTAATTAATAAAACGGTTCATTTCCTGCAAATGTAATAATTATTGAACACACTTACAAGGAAAAAGTAAGGTGACAATATTTTCTTGAAAAGCAATTTTTTATCGAAAAATAAACACGGATAACACACACTATCAATTCTGACAGCTTTTTGCGCATTTCAGAATGCGCTGGAAAGTTTTTTCGATATTCTGGTCGAGGCCAACGGAGAATCTAACGAGCCCTTCGGACATACCCATTGCTTCTTGAATATCCTGAGGGACTTCTGAAGATGTACTTTTACCTGAATTACTAAAAAGGGTTTTGAAATATCCCAAGCTTACGGCCAAATAGCCTACACCTTCAGCCTGCATCAATTCCATAAACCTGTTGGCTCTTTCAGCTGTTGTCATATCTATGGCTATCATACCTCCAAAACCATAATCCTGGTTCATCATTTCTTTCATCAGTTGATGGTTTTTATGCATTGGCAAACCCGGATAAGTAACATTTACACCTTCTTTTTGAAAAGCTTCTGCTAAATATAAAGCATTTTTGCTGTGTTGTTGCATACGTATGTGCAAGGTGTGCATATTTTTTAGAATGCTTGATGATCTCATAGGGTCTAGAACCGGCCCTAAAAGCATAGAAGTGCCCGTATTCACATCACTTAAACTGTTTATAAACCCGGCATCGGCACAAATAGCTCCGGCAACACAATCATTTTTACCATTGACAAACTTGGTCAGACTATATACTACGATATGAGCACCCAGGCGCGCCGGCGACACTATCATAGGCGTAAAAGTATTGTCAACCATAAGCTTAATACCTGCTTTATCGGCCATTTTGGCCAAAACAGGAATATTGGAAACCTGTAGCATAGGGTTGGTCATCGTTTCGGTATAAATAAGGCGTGTATTGTGTTTTATTGCTGCCTGCACAGATTCCAAATCATCAATATTTACAAAGCTTACCTCAATATTAAACTTGGGTAAATAATTTTTCAAAAAGGCAAAGGTGCCACCGTAAGTTGTAATACTGGTGATGATATGATCGCCATGACTACAAATCTGCATAATGGCATTTGTAATAGCCGCCATACCTGATGCGGTAACCCATGCACTTTCTGTGCAGTCCATAGCTGCTAAAGCGTCAGCTAAATACTTATTACTGGGGTTCCAGTGACGTGAGTACAAAAAACACCCCTCCTCTTCTCCCTGAAATGTATCTACCATCGTTTTGGCTTCTAAAAACGTATATGTTGCCGAATCTGTTATGGATGGATTCACATCTCCATATTCACCAAATTGCTTTAAATCTTGAATGGCTTCTGAAGGATCAAATTTTTTCATGATTACAGTTTTTTTAGTTCAGTTTGCAAAAATAATAAAATAAAACATTTTATCAAATATTAATATTATATTTTTAGTATATTTAAACTTATTTTTACATTTTCTTATTTTTTTATGTATTTTTGTAATAATTTATAATTTATTAAAGGATTATATCATGAAAAATTATCAGATTGACAGTTTGGACAAAGAAATTTTACTGGCATTAAGAACTCAAGCGCGCATGCCTTATCTTGAAATAGCTCGTCATTGCAATGTTTCAGGAGCTTTAATTCATCAAAGAATACAACGCATGCAAGATGCCGGCATTATTAAGGGGTCTCAACTGGTTTTAAATCCCAAAGCACTTGGTTTACTAACCTGTGCTTTTATTGGTATTCAGGTCAACCTTACCAGTACAGGCACACACCAAGAGGTTTTTCGAAAAATAACAGCCATCGACGAAATTGTTGAATGCCACCATATTTCAGGCAAGTATTCTTTATTAGCTAAAGTTTATTGTAAGGACAATGAAAATTTAAAAGATATTATTATTGAAAAAATTCAAAGCATTCAGGAAATTGTAAGCACAGAAACACTCATTTCACTACAAGAAGGTTTTATAAGACCCGTAAACTTTTGACAGGTTTAGTTTTAGGAAATCAAACGTGTTTATGCAATTTGTAAAAAACCATTCTTCAACAGCTTATATACACAGTATGATACAGCAAGTAACAAATCAATGAGCTTCCAGCCAGTTTTGTCCGGTTTTGATGTCAACTACAATAGGCACACTCAAGGGCAGGCTGTTCTTAAACTGTGTATCCACAATTTTCCTGAGCAGCTCTTCTTCTTCTTTATGCATATCAAAAACGAGTTCGTCATGCACCTGAAGAATCATTTTTGATTTAAGATTTTCCTTTTTCATTATGCGGTAAATGTTCTGCATGGCTAATTTTATCATATCGGCAGCAGTTCCTTGTATGGGTGCATTAATGGCATTTCTTTCGGCATACCCTCTCACCATAGCGTTATGGGAGTTGATGTCACGTACATAGCGTTTGCGCCCCATCATGGTATAAACATATTCATGCTTGCGTGCAAAAGCGATGGTATTATCCATATAATCTTTAATACCCGGGTATTGTTTAAAGTATTGTTCAATAAGATTGGCAGCTTCAGTACGGTTGATTTCTTTTATACGTTCGGCCAGACCAAAAGCAGAAATACCGTAAATAATGCCGAAGTTTACAGTTTTGGCTATCCGCCTTAAGTCGCTGCTTACTTCATCAACAGGAATGCTGTAAATACGGGCAGCAGTCGCTGCATGAATATCCATCCCTTCCCGAAAGGCTTTAATAAGGTTTTCATCCTTGCTGAGTTCGGCCATAATTCTCAGTTCTATTTGAGAATAATCTGCCGCCATAAGTAAGTAGTCGTCGTTACGGGGCACAAAAGCTTTTCTGATTTCTTTTCCTTTTTCTGTACGTATGGGTATATTTTGCAGGTTAGGATTGTTAGACGACAAGCGACCTGTAGCGGCTACAGCCTGGTTGAAATTAGAATGAATGCGGCCTGTACGTTTGGAAATAAGCTGAGGCAAAGCTTCAATGTAAGTCGATTTTAGCTTGGTCAGGGAACGGAATTCCAGTATTTTTTCAACAATAGGATGCAAGGCAACAAGCTTTGAAAGCACCTCTTCGCTGGTAGAATATTGCTTTGTTTTGGTTTTTTTCGGGTTTTTAATAATACGTAACTTGTCAAAAAGAACTTCTCCTAATTGTTTTGGTGAAGCTACATTGAATTGCACTCCTGCCATCTCAAAAATGCTTTGTTGCAATTTTTCAATACTTTCATTCATATCTTTCGAAATGAATTTTAAGATATCCGTATCAACCTTAATACCTTCAGTTTCCATATCTGAAAGCACTTTTATAACAGGCATTTCAACCTCTTTGTACAGCTTGTAAAGTGTATTGTCTTTGAGCTGTTTTTCAAAAACCTCTTTCAGTTGTAAAGCAATATCAGCATCCTCGCAGGCATAGTTTTTCAAAAGGTTAATATCCACCTTTTTCATGCTAAGCTGCCCTTTGCCTTTTTTACCAATAAGGCTTTCAATGGGTATGGTGTTGTAATTAAGGTAAGCTTCGGCAAGGAAATCGAGATTGTGCCTGAGATCGGGCTCCAAAAGATAATGTGCCAGCATGGTGTCAAACAAAGGCCCTTCCACATTTATGTTGTAATTTTTAAGCATTGAAATATCGAACTTGAGGTTGTGTCCAACTTTTTCGACCGACTCATTTTCAAAAATATGACGCAATTTTTGCAAAACACTAACCGCCTCCCTGTGGTTTTCGGGCAATTGCAGATAAAAGGCTTCATGCGGTTTAACACTAAAAGCAATCCCTATAATGTCGTCTTCTGTACTATCCAATCCGGTTGTTTCGGTATCAAAACACAATACAGATACATCCTTAAGTGCGTTCAAAAGCACATCAAGATTTTCGGTGCTTTGAATAAGTTCATATTTTTTTGGGTGTTTTTCAAAATCAAAATCATTTCCCGTTTTAAGCAATTGATCATCGCTGTCGATATGAGAAAAGAGGTCAGGTTGATTAGAAGCTGTACGACTTTTGTCTTCCTCATTGGTGCTGTTAAAAATACGCGTAGTCAGTGTTTTAAATTCCAGCTCATTAAAGAGAGACACCAGTTTTTGTTTGTCAAAGCCTTTATACTTAAACAAAGGAGCTTCAAAGCCAACAGGAGCATCGGTAACTATAGTGCCGAGGTTTTTAGACATAATGGCTTGCGAAGCATGAGTTTTTATTTTTTCCTGTATTTTTTTATTTTCTATGGTATCCGCCTCTTCTATTAAATTTTCGATAGAGCCATACTGGCCAATGAGCTTTTTGGCCCACACTTCTCCAATACCCGGCACACCCGGAATGTTGTCGGAGCTATCGCCCCACAAGCCCAATATATCAGTCAGCTGCATAGGTTTTACAATACCAAACTTTTCGCACACCTCCTTTACGCCCCATATCTCAAATGGTTTACTGCCTCGGGATGGTTTGTACATAAAAATATTTTCCGATACCAACTGTCCAAAGTCTTTGTCAGGCGTTACCATAAAAACCTTAAAACCCTCCTTTTCGGCTTGTTTGGCCAGCGTACCAATAACATCATCAGCTTCAAAGCCATCTTTGTAAACCACGGGAATGCTAAATGCCTCAATAAGCTTTTTCACATAAGGTATGGACAGTGCCAAATCTTCAGGCATGGCTTCTCGCTGTGCTTTATATGCAGCAAACTCTTCGTGTCGAATCGTAGGCGCTTCTGTATCAAATGCCACAGCTATGTGCGTGGGATTCTCTTTCTTGAGTAAATCTACCAAAGTATTGGCAAAACCAAATATGGCCGATGTGTTGAGCCCGGAAGAATTGTATCGCGGATTTTTGCTGAAAGCAAAAAAAGCCCTGTAAATCAAAGCCATAGCATCTAGTAAGTAAAGTCTTTTTTCTGACATAAATTTTATCTGTTTAGTAGTTTAGTAAGTGTTGTAATTTAACACTTCTTTTAAAGGCTTTCTGATTTTTTTTCTTATCTTGTACCCTTCAACGGGATAGCCCAGTGCAATTATTAATGCGACCTTTTTATTATGAGGTATCTGAAGTAATTCTTTTACGGGTTTTTCACTATACCAACCAATCATACAGCTTCCAATACCTAGTTCTTCGGCCTGAAGACACAAATGCTGAGCCGCAATACCAATATCAATGAGTTCCCAGTCAATGCCCTTGATTCTTTTACCCAACCGTGTTATAAGTTTTTGTTTTTCAAGGGTAATAACTACAAAGCATTGTGCACGCGAAGTAAACTTATTAAAGAAGCCGATTTTTTCATAAGTGTATTTAGCTATTCTGGCACGTTTTTCGGCCGTATCAACCACTATAAATTTCCACGGCTGTGCATTACTTGACGAAGGAGCCAATCGGGCAGCTTCTATACATTTAAGGATGTGCTCTTTGGCTATGGGTTTGTCGGAAAATTTCCTAGTACTCTGTCTTTTTCTAATTAATCCTTCTATACTTTTCATTTTGATTCTTTTTATATTTATTTCAGCCGCACGACTGTAATACCTTGCCCACCCCTGTCAATGTGTTCATCACTACAACTTTCAACCAATTCATTATTTCTAAGAGCTGACTGAATGTATTTACGGAGGATACCATCGCCTTTACCATGCAGAATACGGACATCTTTAACCCCACAAATGGCAGCCGTATTGATATACTCATCAGCGACATTAAGCGCTTCTTCGGTACGGAAGCCCCTAAGGTCGAGTTCGGGACTAAAGTTTTTTTGTTTTTCGCTAATGTTTACTAATGCATGGAATGTCTTTTGGGCTTGGGGCTTCGGAGGTTTATAATCAATAACACGCTGCAATCTGCCCCTATCCACATTAACTTTCATGTGGCCAAATACAACTACAGCCCATTTTTCTTTTATAGTTTCGACCTGCCCCACCTCAGTTTGTCCTTGAATAATAACATAGTCACCTTCTTTAAAAGGCGTCCCGGATGTATCCATTTTAAACGGCAGTGATGCAGCTGTTTTTGTTTTTTTCTTCTTACTGGTATTTTTCTGATTTTTAGCTGTATCGTGAACCGGTTTTTCTTTTTCCTGAGCAGGTTTCAGGTTTCCCTTATATGAAGACAATTCTTTTCTAAGTTTTAATGTTTTGTCTTTTTGTGCCTGACTTTCCCTGATCTCTTTGATAATGTGTTCAATTTTTTTGTTGGCCTTATCAACAATATCATATGCTTCATCTCTGGCTTGTTTTAAAATCAGGTCTTTTTCATCCTGCAAAGTTTCAAGTAGTTTTTGATACTTTTCGTAAGTTTCGTGTAAAATATGATCCGACTTTTGAATGTCCTGCATACGACTTTCAAGCATTAACGCTTTTTCTTTAGCCTGCAGATAATATGATTCATAATCGACTACCTCAGTATTCACCTTGGATTTTGCATTGTTTATAACTGTTTTTTCCAACCCCATATTTTCGGCTATCTCAAAGGCAAAAGAGCCACCGGGCTCGCCACTTTGCAGCTTATACAAAGGTTGCAGATTCTGATTATCGAAAAGCATGGCAGCATTACTCATGCACTTATACTTTTGAGGCAGCACTTTAAGGTTCAAATAATGGGTGGTAATGATACCAAAAGCCTTCCGTTTGTATAGTTTTTCAAGTATGGCCTCTGCTAAGGCCCCACCAATTTGGGGTTCTGTGCCGGCGCCCATCTCATCAATTAAAAAAAGTGTATAGGGGTCTGCATGCCTGATAAAATAGCTCATATTATGCAAATGCGAGCTATAAGTACTTAAATCATTTTCTACGGACTGCTCATCTCCGATATCAATAAAAATCTTATTGAAAATACCAGCTTTGGAGCCATCAGCTACAGGGATAGGAATGCCACATTGCAGCATATATTGTAACAAGCCGGCTGTTTTTAGGGTTACAGACTTACCTCCTGCGTTAGGACCCGAAATTATTAAGACACTTTGTGTTTGGTTCAGCAGTATATCCTGAGGAACAGTTTTCTTACCACTTTTTTGATTTTTCAGAAGCAAAAGTGGGTGAACAGCTGCTTTCCAATCAATCAATGGTGCGTTTTGCAAAACAGGCATCCGGGCGTCAATAGCAATACTAAAAAGTGCTTTGGCGCGTAAAAAATCAACAATACCAAGATATCTGAAACAAGCGTTCAGTTCGTTAAGATGACTGCGCAATTCATCTGTAAACGCCGTTAGAATTCTTACAATCTCTTTCTTTTCCTCATTTTTTTTATCAGCAATGGTATTGTTGATATCAAAAACTTCCCCGGGTTCAATATAAACAGTTTGACCTGTTGCCGATGAATCGTGAATAAAGCCATTGACTTTTCTTTTGTGGGCCGCAAAAACAGGTATCACAAAACGTCCGTGACGAATGGTGATGCCAGTGTCTGAAGCATACCCATTTTTCAC
Source organism: Bacteroidales bacterium (assembly GCA_003565735.1). GTDB lineage: Bacteria > Bacteroidota > Bacteroidia > Bacteroidales > PXBB01 > PXBB01. Next base: position 21,097 of record PXBB01000103.1, on the reverse strand, counting down.
ATACATGCTGTAAACAGTATTTAATTTTTTGTCGCGTTGCGACACCAAAGCAGACAACTGCTTTCTTATTTGTCGCAATTCATCAGAGGCAGTATCTCTCACCTGGGCATTTTCGTCAATAATGTCGCGTCCCTTTAGAAATAATCTTTTATCAAAATGGTATTGCGAACTAAGTTTGATAAGTTCGGGAAAAATAGTGTTGTCCGCTTTTTTAAAAAAACCCAATACATCAATCAATGTATCGAGGCTCCATAGAAGTTGATTAAGCGCTGACAACTCCATAAAAGTTCCCGGTATTTCAATACGCTTCAATTCATCTCTAAGGTCATAATAATGATTGGTGTTAAACTCGGGATGGTTTAAACAAATTTCTGTAAACTCAAGGGTTTGTGTCAACCAAAGTTGAATACGTTTAAAGTTATTATGGAAAGTCATGTTGTTGGCGTACTCCTGCCCAATTTCAAAAAGACAATTTTTGCGGATATGTTCTCTGACGGCGTCAAAATCGACTTTGGCAGAAAAAGCATTAGGGTAAACTCTTTTAGATAAGGGATTTTCAGAATAGACCATACATTAAACGTCCTATCATAAAGTACACAAAAAATCCCAGAATATCGTTTGATGTAGTGATAAAAGGCCCTGTAGCAAGTGCAGGGTCAATTTTCATCTTGTTGAGTGTAAGCGGAAAAAGCGCGCCTAAAATAGATGCAAAAGTAATAACTGTCATAAGTGCCACACTTACTGTCATCGACAAAGCTATTGAATACTTAAAAAATACGCTGAATGCCAAAATAATCATAGAGCAAATGAAGCCATTAGCAAGTCCTACAGAAAGTTCTTTGAGAATACGAAGCATCAGATTGTCGCGGCTTAAAGAATTGTTGGCAAGACCTTGCACCACAAGAGCCGACGATTGCACCCCGGCATTACCTGCCATAGCAGCAACCAATGGCATAAAAAATGCCATTTCGGGATAAACACTTATCTGGTCTTCATAGTTTCCAATAATACGGGCACCAACCATACCACCAAACAAGGCAATGACCAACCATGGCAAACGTGCTTTGGTAATTACATAAAGGCTGTCTGTTGTTTCAATATTCTGACTGATACCTGACATCATTTGGTAATCTTTATCCGCTTCTTCTTTGATAACGTCAACAACATCATCGATGGTTATTCTGCCCACAAGACGTCCCAACTCATCAACAACAGGGAGTACCACAAGGTCGTACTTATTCATTATATTAGCCACCTCTTCGGCTTTCAGAGTAGCTTTAACAAAAATAGTATCGGGGTTGTAAATACCATCAATTTTTGTTTTGGGTTCGGACAACAACATTTTTTTCAGCGAAAGTGTACCCAGCAACCTTTCATTATCATCTACAACATAAATGGTATATAATTCATCAATTTCCTGTTTTTCAACCTGCTTACGCATTTCACGTACGGCCATTAAAATGGTCCAGTTGACATTGGCTTTAACCAATTCCTTTGCCATAAGGCCACCGGCTGTATCTTCATCATATTTTAAAAGGTCCACAATGCCTTTAGCCTGTTCTATATCTTGTATATTGCTGATAACTTCCTCCCTTTTTTCGTCCGGAAGTTCACCAATAATATCAGCAGCATCGTCAGAGTCCAGGTGCGAAATATAGTTTGCTGCTATATCTTTAGAAGTGTAAGAATCGAGAAACTGAGCACGCACATCATCTTCGAGCTCCATAAGCATATCCGCAGCCTCTTCTTTACTCAAAAAACTGCATAAATACTTACTGTCTTCAAGGGAAAGCTCATCAACAATCTCAGCTACGTCGGGAGGAAACAAATCGCTTAACTGCCCCTTGATGTATGCTTCATCTTTATTTTGAATAGCCTCCTCCAAAGCACTCAAAAACTCATTAGTTAACTTAAATTGCATTTGTTCTTCTGTTTTGTATGTTGATTTTTCCATGCAAATATATCATTTTTTGTCACATGTTTAACAGAAAATGAATATTGCATTTTTTTACGTCCTCAACGACTTTAATTTTTGAAATTTGAAAAATTCAACCCTTTCATTGACTTTTTTTCGCATAAACTATTAAAAAAGTTTTACTTTTGTCGAATTTACTACTTTTTAAGAGTCTTATTAATTATAAACAATTATGAAAACACGTTTTGAGCCCATTGTAGGAAAGGAGCGCCATGCATTTATCGATTTTTTAAGAGGCTTTGCTCTTTTAGGTATTCTTGTCGTTAATTTACCATTAATGAACGCACCCTTTGCATGGGAATTCAGCGAGTTTACCATTTGGACAGATACGATAAACACCTGGGCATCTCGTTTTATCAAATTTTTCTTTACCAGCAAGTTTTACGTTTTATTTTCCTTGCTTTTTGGGATGGGCTTTTATTATTTCATAAACAAAGCTGATCAGGAGCAAAGAACCATTATAAAACTATTCAGAAAAAGACAACTGTGGCTGCTTCTATTTGGTATTTGCCACATCATCTTTCTATGGTATGGCGATATTCTTTTGATTTACGCATTGGTTGGTTTTGTAATAGTGTGGTTCAGAAAAAAAACCAATAAAACCCTTTTAATATGGGCCGGTGTATTTATTTCGCTACCCATATTAATAATCTTTCTCATTGCTATGTTCTTGAGCTGGTTAATGACAGTTCCTGAAGCAGCCACTGAAATTGGCAAAGCTTTCGACCAGGCTTTTTATCAAATAGAAAATTTTTCCGCCAAAGCCTTAAATGTATATGCTACCGGTTCATTTAGTGACATTATAAGAATAAGGCTAACAGAATACAACTATATATTTAGTTCTATGTTCTTCTTTATACCCAATATACTGGGTATATTTTTGATAGGATTCGTTATTGCCCGCAAAAAACTACTCTACAACACAGTCGAAAACCACAAAATATTAAACAAGGCCCTTTTGTTTTTTACGCCATTAGCACTTATAGGCAACTTTATGCTCGTTTATTACGGTGAAAAAAGTTCGATGGTATATATAGATATGAATGATGTGTTGTACTTCTTAGCCAGTAGTATTGGTGGTATTTCAATGGCTGCCGTTTACATAATAGTACTATTTAAAATTCATAACAGCCACTTTACAAAAAAAATAATACTTGCTGTTACAAGAACCGGCCGCATGGCTCTTACAAACTATCTTACACAAAGCATTATCGCCACAACCCTGTTTTTTTCCTATGGCTTTGCCCTTTACGGACAGATAAATATTTGGCAGGGGATGCTTATTACTTTGGGTATTTATCTTGTTCAGGTTGTTTGGAGCTACTACTGGTTAAAACACTTTAAATTTGGCCCTATGGAATGGCTTTGGCGTTCCCTGACCTATGCTAAAATACAAGCATTAAAAAAATTATAAATACATATATCTATATTTTTATATGTAATTTAAAATGAGTTTAAATTTGTGTTTCTTAATATTTTAAAAAAAATTGTATAGCTTTGTCCTACAAATCAGGATAAACTTCAACAGTAAACAAATACTTTTTATTCGATAAACTAAAGTTTACTAAAAAGAAGTATCCCAAAAAAAACACGCTGTGGGTTATTTCGAAAGTTTCAGACGTACTTTTACATTTATTTTTGTGGTTGTAATGCCACTGGTTATAATAACCATGGTTGTCTCAAGTAGTATGACCGGGCCGGACACGTTGAATGAATTACGTGAAGAATACAGCCAACCGCATATTCCATCAGTTGACCATAGCAAATTAACGGAGCTGCAGCAGAATTTTACGTCTCCTCACGAAATCACAGCCACTTGCTTATCCTGCCATACAGAAAGGGGGGCTGAGGTATTAGCAAACGCTCATTGGAATTGGGAAAGAGAAGCATATATTGAAGGCCGTGGCGTAACCTACCTTGGTAAACGAAACTTAATGAATAATTTTTGCACCGGCATACTTAGCAATGAAGCGGCTTGCAATAGATGCCATATAGGATATGGCTGGAAAGATAACAGTTTTGATTTTGACAACCCCTATAATATTGACTGCCTGATATGCCACGACCAAACAGGGCTTTACACTAAAGCAGTAGGAGGCGCAGGCTATCCACCTATGGACGAAAATGCACCGGATTTCAATCAAATAGTTCAAAATGTAGGCAGACCTTCGAAGGACAATTGTGGCTATTGCCATTTTGTAAGTGCAGGAGGCAATAATGTCAAGCATGGCGATTTGGAAATAGCTCTCTTGAACTGCGACAAAGATGTTGATGTGCATATGGCAAGGGATGGTTTAGACATGTCTTGCGCAGATTGTCACAAAACTGAAAGACATCAAATGAAAGGATGCTATTATGGGGTTTCATCTTCTGACGACAACCGTGCCCACTGCTCCGATTGTCATGGTCATTTTCCTCATATTCAAAACAAATTAAACGAGCACACCATAAAAGTGGATTGCAGAACATGCCATATTCCTGTTTATGCAAAAGTAAACCCAACAAAAATGATGTGGGACTGGTCTTCAGCAGGTAAAAGAAAAGATGGGATACCCTATATGATAAAGGATTCCCTTGGCAACCCTACCTACCTCTCAATCAAAGGAGATTTTTCATGGTTTACCAATGTAAAACCCGACTATGTTTGGTTTAATGGTACAGCAGACCACCACCTTATTACAGACAAAATAAAGTCCGACACCATCAAAATCAACACGCTTTTAGGGAGTGCTACCGACGAAAACTCTAAAATAGTACCTGTAAAAATCCACAGAGGCAAACAGCCATACGACACAGAGTACCTCACATTGATTCAAGCTAAACTATGGTCCGATCAAGAAGGGCAGGGCGCCCTTTGGGTTGACCTTGACTGGGATGAGGCTCTCAAAAGGGGTATGGCATACGCCGGCTTGCCTTTTAGCGGGAATTACGATTTTGTTCATACAGAAATGTATCTGCCTGTTAGCCACATGGTATCCAAAGCCAGTGAAGCATTAAGTTGTGAAGATTGCCACACCAGAACCAACAGCCGTTTAGAACATATCGAAGGGATTTACATACCGGGAAAAAGCTATAATGCAACCATAGACACACTCGGTATGATGTTAATATTACTCTCTTTAGGTGGTGTTTTTTTGCATGCGATATTAAGATTGGTCTCGTGGAAAAAAAGACAAAAAATTAACTAAATAGTAAATCAAGATAATAAAAAACAAACAAACAACAATCTTAAAAAACCAACTGTAGAAACAAAAATCTTATACTGAAAAACAGCTTATGAAAAAAGTTTACATTTACAAAGGTTTCGAAAGGTTTTGGCACTGGACACAAGCTGCTTTAATTATTTTATTAGGCATTACGGGCTTTGAAATTCATGGTTTTTATGCTGTTTTTGGGTTTGAGAATGCTGTGGAAGTTCATAATATAGCGGCTCTGGCTTTAGTAGTTCTGATAATTTTTGCTATTTTCTGGCATTTGACAACCGGTGAGTGGCGTCAGTACATGCCCACCACGCAAAACCTAAAAGCACAGGCTAACTATTACATTACAGGTATTTTTAAAAATGCCCCCCACCCTACACGTAAAACCCTTTTAAGCAAGCTAAACCCGTTGCAACGCTTGGTATATCTGGCGCTCAAAATATTTTTAATACCTCTTATGGTTATTACCGGGCTCTTATACTTGTTTTACAGGTATCCCTACGCAGGTCAAATCAGATCTCTGGGGTTAGAAAATATTGAGCTTGTAGCACTCTTACATACCATAGGTGCATTTGCAATAACTGCATTCATAATCGTTCATATTTATCTGATTACAACCGGACATACACTTACTTCAAACCTCAAAGCCATGATTACAGGATGGGAGGAGTTGGATGAAAAAAATGTCGATGATAATCAACAAACCCCAAAAAATCCAAAACAATATGAAATATAAATTACTGGCATGTATCATATTCTTGATTTATTTAACTAATGCCTGCAATAGAAGCCCTATTGATACAGGGGCTGAAACTGCTGAGTTAACCTCCGAAATCATCTTGCAATATTTGGAGTCAAACTCTAATTTTATTAATAGCAGGGATGTTCCGGCCATTATTTCAGCAGCTTCGGTTTTTGAAAAATCCGATAATAACATACTTATTATTGACATTAGAAATGAGGATGTTTTCAACAAAGCACATATCCATTCGGCCCATAATGTAAGACCTGACAGCATTTTACAATTCTTCGAGAATGTCATCGCCCCCTCTGCATTTGAACATATTGTAATAGCATGTGATATAGGCAGCAGAAGTGCTTATGTTACGGCCATGTTGCGACTATTAGGGTACCATAATGTTTATTCTTTGAGGTTTGGCATGAGTTCCTGGCATGCAGAAACAGCTCAAAACACATGGCTTATATCACAATCATCAAAGCTAGAAGGCAAGTTAGAAACTAAAGGCTTTGCTAAACCCCCTAAGGGTGCGTTGCCAAATATAAAATCTTCAGAAAATCAACCCTACAAAAAATTACGGGAACGTATTTTTCACTTACTAAGTAAAGATATTAACGCGCGTTTTATTTTGCATGAAGACCTTGAAGCGAGATATAGTGACTTTTTCATTATTAATTATTGGCCGGAAAGACTGTATGCTCAGGGTCATTTACCCGAAGCTGTTCAATACACACCCCGTCGGGACTTACATTCGGAAACTTATTTAAAATCAATACCAAAAGATAGGCCTGTTGTCATATACTGTTTTACTGGTCAGCACGGTGCATTTGCCACTGCTTTTTTACATGTGTTAGGGTACGATGTCCTTTCCTTGGATTATGGGGCAAACAGCTTTATTCACAACACCTTAAAAAACACTCAGAGCCAAAATCGTTACTTTTCGGAAGCACATATACTAAATCTGCCGGTAGTTTCTTATGATGAAGAAAAAACTGTAAACGAGGAAATTAATATTGAAATCACAACACCCATTCAGGGAGGTTGCTAAAGTGTAAAGATATGAGTCATAAAGTTATTTCAAATGATAAAAATGTAAAGCCCTATATGAATCCATACCTGGCAGGTTTTCTGCTGGGTCTGGTATTGGCACTTACTTTTTTTATTAGTGGTCGTGGGCTGGGTGCCAGCGGCGCCATCAAAAGCACCGTGATAACAATTGTTGGTCAGGTGAGCCCTGAAAAGGCTCAGGCATCATCATTTTTTGCCGAATATTTCAGCCCTATCTCTCCTATGCGCTCATGGCTTGTTTTTGAAGTACTGGGCTTACTGACAGGCGCCTTTTTGTCCGGGTTTTTATCAGGCCGGCTTAAGTTAAAAGTTGATAAAGGCCCCAATATAAAAATACGCACCAGACTCTTTTTTGCATTGGCAGGAGGCATTTTGTTTGGAATAGGCTCACAGCTTGGTCGGGGTTGTACCAGTGGCGCTGCACTTAGTGGCATGGCCATTTTTTCTACAGGCGGCTTCCTTACCATGATGGCTATTTTTGGTACGGGATACGTCATAGCCTATTTCTTTAGAAAATTATGGATATAAATCAAATTAACTCTTATACAATATAACTATGGGCCCTTTAATACCACAAGGCATAATAAGCGGAGAATTAAACTTCTTCTTTGCATTTATCATTGGCCTGGCTTTCGGCTTCATTCTCGAACAAGCCGGTTTTTCTACCTCACGTAAACTCGCCGGTGTTTTTTATGGCTACGATTTTGTTGTCCTTAAAGTGTTTTTTACTGCCGGCATTACTGCAGCCACAGCTATGTTTTTTATGAAATATTTGGGCTGGATAGATTTTAACTTTTTATATATCAACCCACTGTATGTATGGTCTGCTATTATTGGTGGTGTGATAATGGGTGTCGGGTTTATTATGGGAGGCTTCTGTCCCGGCACCAGCTTTGCCGCTGCTGTCATCGGAAAAATCGATGCTATCGTCTTTATTGCAGGCATGTTTTTGGGTATTTTTATCTTTGGCACTTTCTATCCAACATTTGAACCCATACACTTGGGCCACTTTTTGGGTAACGTCTTCATTCATGACACTTTGGGCATTAAACAATCATGGTTTCTGTTTTTCCTGATTTTCATGGCGCTTATTGCTTTTGCTGTTACTCAAAAGATTGAAAATAATGCTTCCCGATTTAAAGAATTACTATATGCAGAGAAAGTCAACCTGAGATGGCCCACTTTTTTTATTATAGTTTTAGCGCTCACAGCTGTTATTATTCCTCAAAAAAGAGCATCATTTGTTTACGAGCCAACAGCAACTGCTTTGCATAAAGAAATTCTCAGCAGCGACAGGTATGTCAAATATGATAAAGCAGCTTTTAGTATTATCAATAAGCCGGGCGACATGCAGTTTATTGATGTAAGAAGCAGAGAAGCTTTTGAAAACTTTCATCTACCCGGCGCCATTCATATCCCTTTGCATAAGTTTACTGATAAAAATGTCAAAGTTTTTATAAATGAGTTAAATGCAACCCCTGTGTTGTATGCCAATGCTTCACCCTTAGCCGATAAAGCATGGTTTTTTGCCAGACGGTCAGGAATTAAAAATGTGAAAGTGCTTGAAGGCGGTTTAAATCATTTTTTTGATAAAATATTCACAGAACACCAATGGGAAGAGACAACAGACATTGAAGTGCTTTCTTACATGCGTTTTATTAACAGGGCACGAGATTATTTCTTAAAAGATCACTATGAATCAATACCATCGAAAAAAGAACCACATGAGTTGCCGACTCCTCAAACCCGTGAAATAGCCGGCGGCTGCTGATAAAGCAACTAAAATTATAAAAGAATAAAAAAAAATTGAAATGAAAAACAATCAGTTATTTAATGGTGCGCTCATATTTTTTCTTATTTTCTTTGGCGCTATCATTTTTTCATATATCAATAATAAGATAAAAGTTTACAAGCAGGCGCACTCCGAAGTCATGCAAATGATAAGCAAAGACCAACATACTTTCAATTACGTGGATTTATATCACTATTTAAATCAAGAAAACAATGATTTGTTAATTGTTGATTTAAGAGAAGCTGAAGCTTATGCACAGTCTCACCTTAAAGGCTCCATTAACATTCCTTTTGAAAAAGTTCTCGAAAGGAAAAATTTGCGTAAGCTGCGCCAAAAAAACAAGCCGGCAGTACTTTACTCAAGCAGCCAGACGAAATCTGCGCAAGCTCTATTACTGTTAAAATCTTTAGGTGTTGATAATTTGCATATCATACCCGGCAGCTATGAAACCATCAATAAAAAGCTTCTAAGTAGCGACTATCCCGACCCTGCTTATTTTTTTTATAACAGTGAAAAAGCCAGATGGGATTTTAACCGTTTTTTCGGCAAACAAAAATCTAAAAAACAAACACTCGACAAGCACACACACACCATACCGGAGGTTCCGGACATGGAGCCTGCTGCAATTACTGGCGGCTGCTAATGTTTCAGTAAGAAGCAACAGTGTTTTTCTTTATCATTAAACCCCCTTTTGTAGATTATATTTTTTATATTTGTTCTCTTTAAAATATAGCCTGCATTATTCTAAAATATTTTATCAATATAAAACACTTATCATATTATGAAATTTCAAAATAATATTTCATCGAAGCTGCCAAAAGCAGGCACATCAATATTTGCAATCATGTCGCAAATGGCAAACGAACACAATGCCCTGAATATGTCGCAAGGCTTCCCGGATTTTCCAATATCGGAGACATTGATTGATTTGGTACACAAATACATGAAAAAGGGCTTCAATCAGTACGCTCCAATGCCCGGCATACTGCCGCTCCGCGAAGCCATAGCAGAAAAAATTTATAATACTTACAAAATTCAATACCATCCCGAAACAGAAATAACCCTTACGGCAGGTGCTACGCAGGGCATTTTCACAGCTATTTCGGCATTTATAAAAGAGGACGACGAGGTCATTATATTAGAGCCTGCATACGATAGTTATGTGCCGGCTGTTAAGCTTCAGGGGGGCATTCCAATAAGTGTCAAGCTAAAAGAGCCTCACTATAGCATCGACTGGAATGAGGTAACTAAAACCATAACCCACCGAACCAAAATGATTATCATCAACTCACCACACAACCCGACAGGTTCAGTGATAAAAAAAGAAGACCTTGAAAAATTAGAAGCCCTTACCAGAAATACCGATATACTAGTGCTCAGCGACGAAGTTTACGAGCATATTATTTTTGATAACAAACGCCACGAAAGTGTGTGCTATTACCCAAAACTTTGCGAGCGAAGTATTATTCTTTACTCTTTTGGGAAAACATTTCATGCTACCGGCTGGAAAACAGGATATTGCCTTGCACCTGAAAACCTGATGCGCGAATTTCGTAAAGCACATCAATTTGTAGTTTTTGCCTGCAATACACCTATACAATATGCACTCACGGATTTTTTAAAAGATGAAAACAACTACATGCATATAAACCAAATGTATCAAAAAAAGAGGGATTACTTTCTTGAACTGATAAAACCTTCGAGATTTAAGGCCGTGCCATGTTTTGGAACATACTTCCAATTATTAGACTACAGCGATATCAGCAACGAAAAAGAAATGCAATTTGCTGAAAGACTTACCAAAGAATATGGTATAGCAGCCATACCCATTTCCGTTTTTTACAATAAAGAAGTAAACAACAAAGTGTTAAGGTTTTGTTTTGCCAAAACTGATGAAACCCTTCAAAAAGCAGCAGAAAAATTATGCAAAATATAAAAACAGCTATAGTCCAATCAAATATTTACTGGAATGATATTCAAAAAAACCTTACACATTTCAGTGAGCAGATCGGTAAAATTAGCAGCGATACGGATCTGATAGTATTGCCTGAGATGTTTACAACCGGTTTTAACATGAAGCCTAAGGACATTTTTGAGGAGGGCAGCTCAGCAACATTAGAGTGGATGAAGAAAACAGCACAAATCCGTCAGTGCATCATAGCAGGATCGCTACTTTTTAAAGAAAATGAGCAGTTTTTCAATCGCCTTTTTTGGGTTGGACCTCATTCGAACTATGACACATACGATAAGAAACACCTTTTCAGTTTTGTTGGAGAAGATAAAATATTTACCCCTGGTAAAAAACACACCATAGTTTCTTACAAAGGCATGCGCTTTTTACTGATTATTTGCTACGACCTGCGTTTCCCTGTATGGTGTAAAAATAAATTCAAAGATGGAAGCTATGATTACGATGCTATTGTATGTGTAGCTAATTGGCCCGAAGTGCGCGGACATGTATGGCGACTGCTCCTGCAAGCAAGAGCTGTAGAGAATCAGGCTTATGTTATTGGTGTTAACAGAGTAGGCAAAGATATTAATGGGATAAATCATTCAGGAGACTCTATGATTATCTGCCCTAAGGGAGAAATTATTGCAGCTGTGCCACCAAATGAAACAGCATTTAGAGAAGCTCTTTTGGAAATGCAGGAACTTAAAAGGTTCAGAGAAAAATTTTTTGCCGCTGCCGACTGGGATGATTTTAAAATATTATAACCTAAAATATTAATGTATCCGTCAAGCTTCCTGTTAATCTCATTTCTTTTGGTTTTTCCCCTTTATGCTTATACTCAAAGCAATAACAACACCTACCCCAAGGGAAGCTGTCAGCATCCTTATAAAATAACCGATTCGCTGTTTGCGCTGCAAAAAAGTAAGGGCACACAAGATAAAATATGGTTTGTTTTCAAGGCGCCTGCAAGTTCTTTTTTTATTGAGGTACTTAACGACAGGATGGAAAAATTTGACTACATGATATTTAGATATAAGCATGATGATTTTTGTGAATCTATAAAAAACAGACTGCTTATTGCAGAACGTAACAAAGTATGCAACGAAGATTTGGAGTTGGTGAGTGCTGCCCGGCTTTCTTACGAAAACATGCATAGGGGCGTTTGTAGCTGTAGTAGGTGCTGCCATAGCAAAACAGTTTTTAAAGCAGAAAAAGATGCTTACTATGCTATTCTTGTATATGCTAAAGGACAAAATGTTAATATCAAGTTTCACACGAAAAGCACTAAAAGCTTACCAAAACACGCCTATCATAAGCTAAAAGAAAATAAAGCTCTACACATTGAAAATATAAGTGTAGGTAAAACAGTTATTATAGAGGATATATTTTTTCATGCCGGCAGTGAGCAGATATTAAGAAGTTCTTTAAACGCATTAAACGATCTATACGATTTTCTGAATAAAAACCAAAACGTAAAAATCGAAATTCAGGGACATGTAAATGCACCGGGCGAACGTCCGAACATGAAACATTCTAACGACCTGGGAACAAAAAGAGCTAAAACTGTTTACGATTACCTTGTCCATCAAGGTATTGAGCCACGACGCTTGTCTTACAAAGGCTATGGAAACACTCGAATGCTGTATCCAAACGCACGAAGCGCAGAAGAAATGTCCAAAAACAGAAGGGTTGAAATATTAATTATGTCAAAATAATGAAAGATAATTACAACAACAGAAAACATGTCATGACTACTATCTTTATTATAGTAGGCGTTATTCTGGCATTACGTCTGTTTTATCTTCAAGTTATTGACACAAAGTATAAAATATCTGCTCAAAACAATGTTTTAAGACATGTCACACAGTATCCTTTGCGTGGTTTAATATATGATAGAAACGGTAAGCTTCTGGTATATAATGAAGCCTCATACGATTTGATGGTTGTACCGAGACAGGTAAGAGAGCTAGACACTCTTGAATTTTGTACACTATTAGGAATCAGCGAAGAGGAGTTTGAGCAAAAAATGCAAAGAGCAAGAAATTTCTCACATTTTAGACCATCTATATTTGAAAGGCAATTATCAAAAGAAACTTACGCTACATTTCAGGAAAAATTATTCAGATTTCCCGGGTTTTATGTCCAGCCACGAACCTTACGTAAATACCCCAACCCCATTGCTGCATTAACCCTCGGATATATTGGGGAAGTTTCTCAAAGCACCATAGACAACGACCCTTATTACCGCATTGGGGACTATATCGGGGTTAGTGGTCTTGAAAACACCTATGAAAAAGAACTGAGAGGGCAGAAAGGTCTTAAAATAAAACTGGTGGATGTTCATAACAGAGAACAGGGCAGTTATAAAGATGGTATTTTTGACACGGTACCTGTCCATGGAAACGACCTCTTTACCACCATAGATATGGAACTTCAGGCATACGGCGAATTGTTAATGTCGAATAAAAAGGGGGCTATAGTAGCCATAGAACCATCAACCGGTGAAATTTTAGCTTTGGTATCCACACCCTCATTTGACCCCAATATCCTTGTTGGAAGTAAACGTTCGGGCAACTTTTCCCGGCTATTCAACGACCCTGATAAACCTTTGTTTAACAGAGCACTTATGGCTCAATATCCGCCGGGCTCTGCTTTCAAAATGGTCAATGCCCTGATAGCTTTAAATGAGGGTGTTGTAAAGCCGGAAACACGTATTGGTTGTGCCCGTGGTTATCATTTCAGAGGATTGACCGTACGCTGCCACCAACACCCCAACCCCACCGATGTGGTATCTTCCATTCAGTTCTCATGCAATGCATACTATTGTCAGGTTTTCAGATCTATTTTAGACAATAACAATTATAAAAATGTGGAAGCCGGATTTAATGCCTGGCGCAATTATCTCAAAAGTTTTGGTCTAGGGATAAGGCTCGGCACTGATTTGCCTGCCGTAGGAGCCGGCAATGTCCCTACGAGTGCTTATTACGACAAATACCATGGCAGAAACAGATGGCGGTCGATAACAGTAATATCGCTCGCTATTGGACAGGGGGAATTGGGCATCACCCCTTTGCAGTTAGCAAATATGGCTACTATCATTGCTAATAGAGGCTACTACTACACGCCTCACATTGTCAAAGCTGTTGGCACGCCAGACAATCATAATGATAAATTTACCACAAAACATCACACCAAAATCGACCAAAAACACTTCGAGCCGGTCGTTGAAGGGATGTTTCAGGTTATGGAGGCTGGAACAGGCAGGTGGTCGCGCCACGACAGCATAACCATATGTGGCAAAACAGGCACTGTTCAGAATCCTCATGGCGAAAACCATTCAACATTTATTGCTTTTGCGCCTAAAGATGAACCGAAAATAGCTATCAGTGTTTTTGTCGAAAACTCAGGCTACGGTTCTGTCTGGGCAGCACCAATAGCCAGCCTTATGATTGAAAAATATTTGACAGGAAAGGTAAAAAGAAAAGAATTAGAACAACGCATGATTGACGGTAATCTAATGTCGGCACAATGAGAAAAACTAAAAACATATTTCAACATGTTGACAAGCCTCTGGTAATCATTTACCTAATGCTTATTTTTATTGGCTGGATAAGCATCTACGCCGCTGTATATGATGATGCTCATAAAAATATTTATGACCTTTCGCAAAGTTATGGAAAACAACTTTTGTGGATTGTTACCGGAGTTTTTCTGGCTATCATCATTCTGGCTATTGACGGCAAATTTTTTACAACTCTTGCCTACCCGCTTTATGCCATTTCTTTAATATTATTAATAGCTGTCATTTTTTTAGGTGTCGAAATAAATGCATCAAAATCCTGGTTTGAGATAGGGAACTTCAGGATCCAACCGGCCGAATTTGCTAAATTTACAACAGCCTTAGCTTTAGCAAAATACCTAAGCACGTTTAACACAAAACTCGAAAATCTAAAAACAAAAGTTTATTCTTCTATCATTATATTGTTACCTGTAATAATTATTGTTTTGCAAAATGATACCGGTTCTGCCCTGGTGTATTTTGCTTTTATTTTCGTTTTATATAGAGAGGGGCTTTCCGGCAACTGGCTTATAGTAGGTTTGATTATGACAGCACTGTTTATTTTAGCCTTAATTGTTAATGAGTTCATTTTAATGGGAAGTCTCACGCTGCTCTTTCTAATACTATTATACTACACGCCAAAAAAGAAAAAAGCTATAATCGTGATTAGCAGCATTTACATAATGTCAATGGCATTTGTATTTGCTGTTGATTATACCTACGATAATATTTTGCAAAGACACCAAAAAGAACGTATTGACGTCTTGCTAGGCAGAGAAGTTGATTTAAGAGGTGCAGGTTATAATCTCCACCAGTCAAAAATCGCTATTGGCTCCGGCGGTATTTTTGGAAAAGGTTTTCTTAATGGGACCCAAACAAAGTATAATTTTGTTCCCGAACAAAGCACTGACTTTATTTTTTGTACTATAGGCGAAGAATGGGGGTTCGTTGGCAGTGTCTTTGTCATCTTTTTGTTTATACTGCTTCTCGTTCGGTTAGTCAAACTTGCTGAAAGACAGAGAAGTACTTTTAGCAGGGTGTATGGTTATGCCGTTGCATCCATTCTATTCTTCCACATATTTGTAAATATCGGCATGACCATGGGACTGGCGCCTGTCATTGGCATTCCACTCCCATTTATCAGTTATGGCGGCTCCTCTATGTGGGCCTTTACAATCATGCTTTTTATTTTTATCAAATTGGATGCTTACCGCTTGCAGGTTCTATAAAGCATATAAGGTTAGGGCTAAATGGGGCTAAATCATTTCTATTCATAAGCCGACTCCTTAAGCTTTACTGATTTTTACTTTCTTTTTATTAGCGCTTTTGGTTTACCTTAAAACCGTAAGTGGTTTGCGTAACGAAGGACTGAAGTGTATTTCAGGTGCGGAAAGTGCAAATATGAGCACTGTAAGCGTAGCCATAGCTACGGTGAAGAGCGGAATATTGAGCATTTCCGCAGATGGTGTGCAATTCAGACATGCAGTAGCAAATTGCTTGCGGATTTAAGGTTTTAAGAAAAATGGCTTTTTCTTTTCGGGTAACGCATATATCTTTATTTTTGCAAATACTGATTTATCAGCTGTATTACTTAAAAAAAGACAAGCATGACCATACAACAAATACTTAGTAAATCTGTTCAGAGTGCGTTGAGAGAATTGTACGGAACTGAAGCAAGCGAAAATCAAATAAGCTTACAAAAGACACGAAAAGATTTTATCGGAGACTATACTTTGGTTGTTTTTCCATTATTAAAAATAAGCAAAAAGTCGCCGGAAGACACTGCACAAATTCTGGGTAATTATCTTGAAGAGAACTGCAGTGAGGTTAAGAGTTACAATGTTATAAAAGGGTTTTTAAATATTGAGCTAAAAGATGCCTATTGGTCACAACTTCTCAAAGAGGATAACGTACAACGTCTAACGGCTTCGCCTACCGTCTCAAAACCTATAAGTTATGTCGTGGAGTACTCTTCTCCCAACACCAATAAGCCCTTACATCTTGGGCATATACGCAACAATTTGCTTGGTCAGTCTGTTGCCGATTTATTATCTTATGTAGGCCACAAGGTTTACAAGGTCAACCTTGTCAACGATCGCGGCATCCATATTTGTAAATCAATGTTGGCCTGGCACAAATGGGGCAACGGCGAAACACCTGAAGTATCCGGAATCAAAGGCGACTTCCTTGTAGGCAAGTACTACGTGATGTTTGAGAGTGCATACCAAAAGCAAGTTAAGGAGCTGATAAGTCAGGGTAAAACCGAAGATGAAGCTAAAAAAGAAGCCCCACTCATTAAAGAAGCCCAGCAAATGCTCAAAGCATGGGAAGATAATGATGCAGAAATAAGGCAGTTATGGCAAAAAATGAACGGCTGGGTATTAGAGGGTTTCGAAAAAACCTATAAAAAACTGGGTATAAATTTTCATAAAACATATTATGAATCTGAAACATATTCCGAAGGAAAAAATATGGTAGCTGCAGGTATTGAAAACGGTTTTTTTAATCGCAAATCCGACCATTCGGTATGGGTGGACCTAAAGGACGAAGGGCTGGATGAAAAACTTTTGTTGCGTAAGGATGGTACATCAGTATATATAACACAAGACTTGGGAACAGCAGAGCGGCGTTACAATGATTTCAAAGCTGATAAATACATTTATGTTGTAGGCAATGAGCAGAACTATCATTTCAAAGTGCTGAAAAGCATATTAAAAAAAATTGGCAAATCCTGGCATCAGGGGGTTGAGCATTTATCCTATGGCATGGTCGAGCTCCCCGATGGCAAAATGAAGTCGCGCGAAGGCAAAGTCGTAGATGCTGATATTTTGATTGACGAAATGATTTTAACAGCTCAAAAACATACCGAAGACTTGGGAAAGACAGACAAAATGGGCAAAGAGGAGGCAGAGGATTTGTTTTTTAAATTAGCTATGGGAGCCTTAAAGTATTATATTCTTAAAGTTGATCCGCAGAAGAACATGGTGTTTAACCCCGAGGAATCTATCGATTTTAATGGCCACACAGGCCCTTTTATTCAATATGCCTATGTGCGCAGCCGTTCACTAAAAGCTAAAGCAGAAAAGCTATTACCCGCATATGTTGACGTAGATTATTCAAAAACAGTTCTTCATGACAAAGAAAGGATATTGCTTAAACGTCTTCACGATTTCCCTGAGGTTATTACTGAGGCAGCCGAAAAATACAGCCCGGCATTATTGGCAAACTATATGTACGAGGTAGCCAAAGAATATAATCAGTTTTACCATGAATTGCCCATATTAAAAGAACCGGATTTATCAATATCATTTATGCGTTTATCCATTTCCGAACTTTGTGCTAAAATTATTCAAAAAGGGATGTGGCTGCTAGGCATTAGTATGCCTGACAGAATGTAAAAAATTTGAATAATCAGCATTTTCTAAACACTAAAATTTACATTTTATGGAAATTATTAAAATAACATCTAAAACAAATCACAGGGTAAAACATTTTTTACGTTTACAAAAATCGCGTCATTTAAGAAACGAAACACGACTGTTTGTTATTGAAGGGGAAAAAGAGGTTGGCTTTGCTTTAGAGGCCGGCTTTATTTTTAAGCAAGTATTTATTTACCGCGACAACTTCCATAATTCTGATATGGAAACCACTCTCAAGAGGCAATTCCCTGTGCCATTTATTTATGAAGTCTCTAAAGATGTAAACGAAAAAATGTCTTACAGAGGCAATGTCAATGGCATACTTGCCATAGTAGAGATGAGGCGGTCAACATTAAATCTTATCAGAATACCCGAAAAGCCTTTGATATTGGTTTTAGACAGTCTCGAAAAGCCTGGTAATATAGGTGCTATATTGCGAACGGCAGACGCTGCTGCTGTTGATGCTGTAATCGTTTGCGGCGATGCTTGCGATATTTACAACCCTAATGTTATTCGCTCCAGTGTAGGTTGCGTCTTTTTTAATCAAATCGTACAGACAGAAAAAGAATTGGCCGTATCCTGGCTAAAAAGTAAAGGTATTGTTATATTGGGCACAGCTATTAATTCAAGCGAATTTTACGATGAAGTGGACTACGACAGACCCATAGCCATTGTGCTGGGAAGTGAAGCTGGTGGCTTGTCGGCTGAATGGCTCCATGTAGCTGAAAAACTGGTAAGAATACCAATGCTGGGCCGTAATGACTCTTTGAATGTTTCAACAGCAACAGCTATAACAGTTTATGAAGCATTGCGGCAAAGAAAACTGAGTAAAGCACTTTAATTTCTGAAACCTAAGTTATTGGTCCTTTCGTCATTAATAATCTTATTAATGGTTTGTGGATTAAGCTGGAATCTTAAAGGTCTGTTGTCGTGGTGTCTGTCTTTAACAAAACGGCTGCAGAATAAACCCAGACCATTGCTTACATTTGTATAAACAGGTTTTTCCTGAATAAGACCGGTTGAAGGTTCATTAACTTCCATATAGGTATTGAAGTCTTCGCCGGCTACTGAAAAAATAAAATCCAGATACAAAGCATAACGCCTGACATCCTCACTGGGAGAAATATTATTTTGAAGCAAAATAAAGAAGCCATCCTTATTAATTTCCAAAAGCATCGACCTGTTTTGAGTCATATCTTCATTTCTCGCCCGTCCTAAATTCCAATCTATAGCTTTATCACGAATTTCGTTTGTGTGAACATTGATCTCTCTATAGTGGAATCTTAGCTTGGCTTCATAAAGGTAACCATTTTTCCCTGAACGCCATTCCAATCTTACAGGCGATGTGCCAATAAAGCTGATAGGCGGATGTTGGTACACTGCCGGAGGTGGAGGAATCGGTGGCAGGTATGGGCGGTCGAATGAAAAATCCTGAATAATAGTTGTTTCAGCTTCTATCAGCTTGCCCAGTTCTTTATTCCTGATTTTTAATCTGTAAGTAGCATCCTCATTAAGTATTGCATTAAAAGAATATAATACATGATCAGGGGCGTAAAAAATACCGGGTTCTTTATTACTCAAAACTACTGTATCAAGTTTATAAATATTTGTCAGGTTTTCGCCCAGCCATTCTTCCATAGTAACATCAAGCACATCGTAAGGATAGATACTGTTTGCGGGGTCTTTGGCAGATACTACTGCATTCTCTTCAGTCAAAAATGCCTTATTGATTCTGATGTAGTGTGTTGTATCATTTTGGTTCAGGAGCCCATAAACTATAGTAACATCTTCATACTCGGCATTGATGTCAAAATCGGTTTCACAAGCTGTTATCAAAAAGAAAATCAGAAAAAAGAAAACCCGAAAGTGTTTATTCATGTTCGCTATGTTGTTTTTTACAAAAGTAATAATAATAAGCCATCCTACAAAAAACGTTGAATTTTAATATGTATTATCTGAAAGGTCCAATTTTATGATAATCCCATGAATCGCGGTTTTGTATGTCTTTAACTTCAGCAATTTTCATACACAGCCTAATAAAAATGGCCAGTTTTTTTTCTTTAAGAAATTTCAGGGCATAATCCTTCTTTTGGGCTGCTTCAGCCAGAATAATCAGAAAGTCATAATTACGTTCCTTAAGCCATTTGTAAGCCTGGTACTCATCATCAACGGCGTGAGCTAATGCGCCAAGCTGTGGATATCCATTCTCGATGAGCCATTTTACTGCTTCAGGATCATTGTGCACAGCATTAGAGAAAGCAGCCAATTCGGGATAGCCATTGTAAAGCAACCAGTTGAAAAAGCTTGTTTTTTCATCTAGCGACTGCTCTAAAGCAAGGAGAACTTTTACAGGATAATCTATCATATCATTAAAAAGAGTTCAGTTTGAAATGAAATTAATAGGTATTTGTTGGAATGCCTAATGCACGAACCTTATCAGCTATGGCTTCAAGCTCCTCTGTGTCAACTTTAAAAAGGTCTTTTGCCGGTGTTTTACGTGCTATGCTATAAATCATAACAGAATGTGGTTTTATATATTCGATATCCCTGAGCCAGCTTTCTACTTCTTTACTGTTGGTATTATCAATATTTTTTCCGGCATAAGTTCCTCTCAGAAAAAGTGTTTGAATAACTTTATTAGAAATATGGGCGTCTTTAGCAAGCTCAACAATATCCGCACGTTTGATATTTACCAAAGGCTGATTAATCGCACGGAAGAGCTCTTCACTACCTGTATCAAGTTTAATTATTGGAAATTCGGCCATGTTAAGGGCTTCAATAACACTAATATTGGAAAGGGTGCTGCCATTAGTCAGCACAGAAATATGTGCTTTAGGATAATACTTCTTACGCAGCATAACCAAATGCAGCATAATAGACTTAAAGTCGGGATGTAGTGTGGGCTCTCCATTGCCGGCATAAGTAATATTATCCAGTTCTTGCCCTTCGCTGTGCATTGTTTTAAGTTTAAGCTCTAAAGCCGATTTCACATCTTCTAAGAGGTGAAAATTCATATGGTTTTCAATGGGTTTAATGCTCCAGCCACACTCACAGTAAATACAATCAAAAGTGCAGAGTTTCTTATTTACAGGGAGTAAATTGATGCCTAATGAAATACCCAAACGCCTGCTTAGTACAGGGCCGAAAACTATTTCATTAAACAGAAAACAAGACATAGAGTTATGTATATGATTTATGCGGTGCAAAAATAAGAATAAGTTTTAAATGACATAACCTTCCTGCATTATTCACAAAAGTGAACTAAAAACACTAGGCTTTAGTTTAAAATAGCGTTTTATTTTTTATATTTGCAAAAAAAAACATGGATAAATCAGAAATTAAATCAGCCCTGCTGTCGCTAAGTCGGGAAGAACGAATAGCCCTATTGGCTGAT
>PXBB01000112.1 GCA_003565735.1 Bacteroidales bacterium | reverse complement strand
AGTAAGTTCTAACACATAAACACTATCGCAGTTGTGTGTAGTTGTCAGACTGTCATAAAACGTCCCTTGTACTGTGAGTGAATGACCACGCCAGTTGAAAGCATCACCCTGGCAAATGGTTCCCGTTTGAGTAAATTCGTAAGAGGCATTAACAAACAGTTGCAAAATAAAAACGCTGTCGCAACCATAAGTACTGTTAAGGCTGTCGTAATAATTACCCTGAACAGCATAATCATGCCCACGCCATGTATATATTTGACCGTCACAAATGGTCGCAGTGTGGTTGTTTTCATATTTAGGTTTTACCGTGAGGTGTAGCACATATACACTGTCGCAGTTATGAACAGATGTTAAGCTGTCATAATAAGTGTCGGGAAGCGTAGCTCTGCCCTTGCCAGTGATATACAGCACCCTCACATATGGTGTCGTAAGTTACAAATAAATAAGCAGGGCTTACGGTTAGTTCTAACACATAAACACTATCGCAATTTAGTGATGTTGTCAGACTGTCATAGTAAATACCCGTTACGCTATAATCATTTCCCCGCCAGGAAAAATATTGTCCATCACAAATAGTTACGGTTTCTGTAAAAATACATATGGGCTTTACATATAAGTATAATATGAAAACGCTATCGCAACCATTTATGGTGGGGAGGCTGTCGTAATACGTACCTGTGCTTGTCAATAATTGTCCCTGCCAAGCGTAGGCATCACCATCGTATATTGTATCATAAGTGGTGTGGGTATAAGTATTATAAATTGTAAGTGCGATACTAACAATACTGTCACAGCCGGAAGCTGATAGCAGCGTATCCGTATAGATACCTGCTTGCGTAAGGTATTGTGAGCCTAAAGTAAAAGTGTCGCCTTCACACAAGTACAGTTCGTAAAAATAGTTAAAATTGGCTTCCAGAGGTCCAAGGTCAATAGTCGCATTGCCGTCACCATTACCATCAAAAAAACGACTGTTGCCTGCCAAATCTTTATGAATAGTATCCGGGAATATGTTATTTCTACCTGCATCAATAAGAGCAGAGCCACAGTTTAACCCCCAGTTGGCCGTAAAAAGAGAAAGGCTGTCAGTGTTGTTTACGGCATTACCTATAAAATTTGTAGGTTGAATAAAGTTAACATAATGCACAGGGTCTGTTCCTGTATTCATGGTGTCCACATTCCACAGCAAATTACCTGCACCATCACCGGCATAGCCCCCTTGAATAGCCGTGGTATCAATTTCAATATTAAACCCAAAGCTCAATACATCCACTTGCGTATTGTTACCCCAAATCACCGAATTTTTTATATCACCTCTGTATTCAATAAAAACGCCGCCACCATCGTCATCAGCCTTATTCCTGCTGATGTTGCAGTTAACCAGTTTTCCACCGAAATACAGGTAAGCCCCGCCGCCTTTACGCTCAGCTTCATTATTGTAAAAAATGCTGTTGGCCACTTTTGCATTTTGGTTATTACTGTACAAACCGCCGCCATCGAATCTGGCAAAATTGTTAAATACTTTGCAGTTCAAAACCGACAAGCTGCTTGAGGCATTATAAATACCACCGCCATTATAATGTGCCTTGTTGTGAAAAACATCGGAATTACTTAAAAGAGCATTGCCTGTAATATAGGCAGCGCCGCCATGATGGGCAAAGTTATCTATAAACTCAGAACGGGTGATGTTTCCAGCATCATTCAAATAGGCACCGCCTCCCATGTTGGTGGCAGTATTGGCAGTAAACAAGCAATCACTCAGAGTACCTCCGTTTTGAAGGTAAGCCCCTCCACCTCTTTTGGCACTGTTGTTAGAAAAAGTACAATAGCGGATATTGCCGCTTTCGTAGAAATAGGCACCGCCACCTTCTTCTACAGCAGCGTTATTTATAAAAATTGAGTTTTCTATAAGCACGCTATTGAACAATCTGGCAGCGCCCCCTTTGGTAGCTGTATTATTGGTAAAAGTGGCATTGGTTACATGTCCTTTTGAAAGTCTTAAAGCACCACCTATACCATCATAAACATTTCCTGTAGCCGGAGCAACAAAATCAACAGCACTATTGGCATGGAAGGTACAACTGTCCACAATAAGCAATCCTGCTGTACCCGTATTGCTTAATGCACCGCCTAATACACCTTGATTTCCCGTAAAAGAACAATTTTTGATAGTTACTTTATGGGATGTTTCGACATTGACACCACCGCCCCAACCGTATCCATCAATACTGTTGTTGTTTATCTGACAGTTTTCTATTAAGATATCTGTAAACTGGCACTGGATGCCTGCACCTCCATTGCCTGTGATATTGTGACTTATAGTAGAATTAGTTATAGTGCCTCCATGCATGCAAACGCCCCCGCCATAGCTGCCCGACCTGTTTTGCGTGATGATGCAATCGGTTATGGTGCCACCGGCATTGTAAACGCCTCCGCCTTTGTAGCCTGTATGGTTGTTTATGATGATACAATTACGCAATATGCCTCCTTCGCGGAGATAAACCCCGCTACCTTCGCCGTTCCAATAGGGATTACAGGCATCTCTGATGGTAAAACCATCGATGAGAATATAGCCCACCATTTGTTGTTTGACGATATTGTAAGAATTATCCGTGGAGTCATTAGGGGTATTAATATCTCCCGATAGGCGTGTTTCATTTATTTGATTGAGTCCGTAAAACGCTCTGTTATTTATAGAGCTCTCCGTGCCGGCAAAGCCGCCGTAAAGCTCAACATTATTGTAAATAATAAAACTATGGGTGCGGTCTGCACCTGTTGTGGGTTTGTATGTCCCCTTGGCCACCCAAACCTGTCCACCACCTGCTACGGCAACATTAAAAATGGCCATTTGTAAATCTTCGGCAGCATAAGCATTGGCCCAGTTATGGCCGTTTTGAACACCTGCGCCGTTTTGTGTCACATAACGGCGTGGCATTACTCTGAGCTGCAATATACTGTCGCAGCCCCAAACAGACACCAGCGTGTGGTAATAGGTACCCGGGGAGGTAATTTGTGTGCCGTGGAAATTATAGGAACTCCCATGATTCAGGTAAACCACATCCAATACAGTGGTGTCAACGGGTATTTCGGTAAGGTTAAGCTGTATAACACTGTCTGTAAGGCTTACCGAAGGTATGACGGCATAATAAGTCCCCCCTGTGTAAATATTTGTGCCTTCAAAAGCAAAAACATTACCTTGACATAGGGTATCGTATAAAACTGTATCTACAGGAATGATGTAAACAGTTTGTTTTAGCACCGAGTCGCAGTTGTTTATACTTTTTAACGTATGGTAATAGGTGCCGGCTACAGTAATGTTCTGTCCGTAAAAGTAAAAAATCTGATTTTCGTATATGCCTGTATCAGCAAAAACAACTGTGTCAACAGGGTGTACCTGAAGTGTTATCTGAATGATGCTGTCGCAACCATTGGGATTGGGTGCGGTTTGGTAATAAACACCGCTTTGCGTATAGTGCTGCATAGCATACGTAAAAGTATCTCCCAGACAAATATAGGCCTGCACGAAGCCTGTGTCGTTAGGCAAAACAGTTAAGGTAAGACTGATAATTGAATCGCAGTTGTGACTACTTGTAAGGGTGTCATAATAGGTTCCTGAGCTTGTCAGAGGTGTGCCTGCAAAGAAAAGAGTGTCGCCCTGACATATTGTTTCCTGAAAAGAATACTCGGCAAAATATTCAAAAGCCCCCATATCTGGTATGGCAACACCATCACCATTACCATCTTTTATTCGGGCGTTGCCGTCAAAATCAAAATTTATATCTGGCGGGATAAGCGAGGCAGAAGCTGAATCTATACAAGCCGAGTGGCAATTTAAGCGCCAGTCAGCATTGAGAAACTCGGGTATAAGGGCGGCATTATATCCTTGCGTTGTGTGAGGATTGATAAATTCCGGGTAATTAAGCCCATCGGTGCCTGAATTGGCTGCTTGCAGGTTAATGATGCCACTGCCTGCTCCAGATCCTGTATAGCCGCCCTGTGTGGCACTATATTCTATACCGGTATCTGTACCGTTAACATGGAACTGCTTGGTGTCGTTACCATTATTCCAAAGAATACAATTACGTGCAATGCTTGTATAACCTGTGTTTTGATGGTTTCTGAATATACCCCAGCCTGAAGCTGTATTATTAGACCTGTTGCTGACTACGGTATTGCCTACAGTTATGCCTCCACGTTCAATATATATACCGCCACCTCCAAAATTGGCAAAATTGTGGGCTACTATACAATTAATGCTTTCACCGCCATACCAGTGGTAAATACCTCCGCCTCTGCGCGACTGGTTAGCAATAACCCGGCAATTGATTACCCTGCCATTGCCCCCTCTAATATGCACGCCACCTCCCTGACCACTGGTATGTGTGGTATTGTTGTTATAGATCAAAGAGTTTTTAATAATAGGTTCAGTATCACCCGATAATGAATAATCCAGAAGATAGACGCCACCACCTCTTTCAACACCGGTATTGGTATGTATTATGCTTTGATTAACGATATTGTTTTCATCTATAAAAATACCTCCACCAAACCTGATGGCAAAATTGTTTCTAACGACACAGTTCTGTACAACGATAGCCCCTCTTGTCCATATACCGCCACCGTTGTTATTGGGGCTGCTACTATTGGCATTACCGTCCTGTATTGTAAAACCATCTATTAATGCATTTGAAATCCCTGTGGCAGCATATACCACATGAAAACTATTATCTGAGTTGTCGCCAAGCACGCCAATATCCCCGCTGAGGATAGTTTCATTTGTGCCACCTTCCCCAAAATCACTACGTTGGGCGAGTGCCGTTTCAAAGCCACTGAAACCACCATACACTTCAACATCATTTTGGATACTGAAAGATTTTTTTCTTGGGTTACTATAATCTCCATCATAAGGGACTGTAGGGTAATAAGTGCCGGTAGCTACCCAAACTTGTCCGCCACTAAGATTGCTCATTTTGTCAATTGCGGCTTGCAAAGAATCAGCAGGATAGGCATCAAGCCAACTATTTCCACTTAAATTACCGGCACCTGTAGGAGTTACATATGCAATGTTTTGAGCCGAAATAATGAATGTGCAGAGAATGAATAAGAGAGAGAGGTAAGATTTTTTCAATGTAATAGATTAAAAGAATGAATAATAAAGATGTACTTTTATAAAACAAAAATACACTATTTTCATACAGCAAAATATTAATTTTTTGCAGTCCTCAGGAAAAAATGCCTTTATCACTCATTACTCACATAAACAAGCTTTAGGTTATGCCAAAAGTTATTAATACACATTCAGAAAAATCACATTTTTTTTGCAATAAAGCCTAACCTGAATAATACAGGCTAAAATGGGCTTCATCTTAAAATCATAATTTTTTCAACATATTGAACAGCATCACTTTTAAGTATCAAAAAGTACATACCCTCAGAAAAGTGACTGACATCAATAGAAATTGTGCCCTTTGCATTGTAATATTTTTTGGTGTACAAGCTTTGACCTGTTAAGTTATAAATCTGTAGTTCAAAGCTTTTTAGTGGAGCAGTTATGTACACATTATTATGTGCCGGATTCGGGTAAACAATGACTTCTTTTTCGTTTATGCTTTTTTGTAAACCTACAACTGTAACCGCAGTAATCGTAAAGGTTTGTGGCAAACCCTTGTTAAAATTCACAGTCAACACAACCACGTCATTGTCATTTGGAATAACAGATGATAAATATGACTCATAAATTATCAAGGTGTCTGCATTAATAACGTAATCACTTGTTGTAAGCGTGTATGGTATGATTTGGTCATCAGTAATAGAGTTGATGTATAATGCATCATTCCAGGTAATAGTGGTGGTCACATCTTCAGGTATGTTAACTGCAAAATCGGCCACGTTAGGCGTTAAGTCAGCGCTCATTGTTTCAGTGGCGACAACATGAAATGTTGCAGGATCACCAGTGTCGAAATTTACTGTTAATGTTAAGGTATCTCCTGCATTATTCAATATAGGGGTGAGGTATGTACCATAGATTGTAAGTGTATCATAAGCCACATCAAAATCCGATGGCGTTAGGTTATATATATTGTCATAAACGATACCAGTAATACTAGTTGCATCATTCCATGTGATCATTGTTTTAACATTGTTCTGGTAAGTGATGTCGAATACTGCCGATGTGGGGTTAATAATGGCATGATTAACAGCCGTTTGTGTGGCTGTAATAACAAATGTAGCCGGGGCCCCATAATCAAAGTTAATGGTAAGTGTAACAAATTGCCCGGGAGACAATAAGATGGTGGACAAGTAGGCCTGATTAATCCATAGGTTGTTACCTGCGAAATTGTAATCTGCCGGTGTCAGGTTATACATATTGTCATCAACAATACCGGTTATACTACTGGCATCATTCCAGGTAATAATTGTAAGGACATCTGCAGGGTTTGTAAGACCAAAGTCTGCTGTCGTGGGATTGATTTGTGCGCTGACAGGCAGGGTCGTTGTAAAAGACAACTCATTACCAAAAACTGTGTCGGAAGGTGTGACAATAAAAGCCCTTACATAATAAGTATCTCCCGGTATCAGGTTTTGCATTATTGCATCGAAGCTGCCGTAGGATGCACCTGCATCAACATAATCATCACTTAGGTCGGGCATGGTATGTGTAGCAAAACAAACGCCTTTTTTAACGAAAGGCATGCCACCCGTTTGCGTGATAATACCACCGCTTGTAGCTTGTGTTCCTGTAATATTGGTTACAGGCTTGGTCGTCACTGTAGGTGTTGTTATTTGAGTATGCCAGATCCCTGCGCCCTTTGTTGCTAAAAATATAAAGTTGTTACTGACACTCAGATCATTAAATTGCATCCCTAACTGAAGCCCTTGGTTGTCCCAAATCTTTTCCCATGTCAGGGCATCATCAGTACTGACAAATACACCAATGCTTGTGGCAAAGTACCACAAACCATCTTTGTACCTTAGGGGGCCGCCTTTTACATTATGTGGCACCACTATCCCGTTTGATGATAACTCAGCCCAGGCTGATGTTGCGGCATTGTACCGGTAAAAAAGAATTTCATGAGGATAAACATTTCTGTCAATAACAGGCATGGTCAGGCCCTGATTATTTTGTCCGTATGATGCCACAACGCTGGGATGGAATTCCCAGCTCCACTGATTTAAAAAAATAAAGTCGGTTCCCGTTGATGGTAAGCCACTGTTGGCTGGAACAAAGGTGTTGCCATTATTAACAGACATGTAAACGGCATTACCTCCACTGCCTGACTCTCCAAAAAGAAATATGGTGTCGTTATTGCCCGCAAAGCCCCATACAAAGGTAAGCCCAAGAGCGTCAATGGCAGGCGACATATTATGCCATGTATCACCCTGGTTGTCAGATAATTGATATGTACCGCCGTCATCTTCAAAATAGAGTATTATCCTATTTCCTGCCTGCCCTAAATATGCTATATCCAAGGAGTCGGGCGCATTAGAAACATGTGTCCAGTTTAGAGCATCAGTACTTTTGTATAACAAAAAGTTACCGGATGGGTCTTGAGGAGATATCGCATAGTACGTGTTAAGACCATCATAAAAGATGTCTTCTGTCAAATTCCAAAAACCCATCATTTCGGGGAGGTTGCCATTGTGTTGCACCCAGGTGGCCCCATTGTCAGATGATTTAAGTATGCCGTAGCCATGCCTTACTGTTAACAGGTCACCGTTATCCATAACAACAATCCTGTTATAATTCATTGCTTGCAATTCTGTATTTTTTGTCCAACTAAGGCCGTTATCATCTGTATAATAAGAGTCATCAAACATGGCGTTGCCAAAAATTCTGCCGTTAGCCGCTTTAACTAATAGACCATCAAAAATGGGTATAGCTATTCCGGGATTTGGGACTATTGTCCATGTATTTGCGGAATCTAATGAACGGTAAATTTGTACAGGAAACGCAGGTGGTGGCACCGTGGCATCATACACAATGGCAAAAGCGACATCACCTAAAGTGTAAGCGTTAAAAATAAAATTAGAGGTAATGCCGGTATTTTTCAGTTCCCACTCCTGTATTGCGAAGTTGTATTTGTATATTTCATTATCCAATGTATATAGGAAGGTAGTCCCCGAAGAATCTATTGAAAACCGCCTTCTTCTTGCATCTGCATCTAACGGCAGGCCATTAAATGAAAAAGTATCGCGCACAATACCGTCATAAGAGTAAAATAAATGTTGCTCGTGTTGATCGGTATAAAAAAGAGCATACTCATTATCAGGGAAGAGGTCCCACCAATCATGGGTATTGTTGTTGAGGGTGTCGCCGTAAGACCACTGAAGGCCATTGTCGGTATAACAAATAATGGAATAATGGATGTAGTTATCGAAAAAAGAGTAGTTCATAAACACCCTGTTTCCTTTGCTGGCAATTTCATTGACATATCCATTTGGATATATGCCCGTAAATGCCACTTCTGACCATGTCAGGCCATCGTCGGAAGATGCATAAAGATTGCCGTTTACATTTGCCCATACTGTATTTTGTGCATATGTAAGATTTCTGACAAAAATATCAGCAGTATCGAGACCGTTATTAGCACGTTGCCATGTAAGGCCGTTATCAGCAGTGCGGTATATGCCGCCCTTGGTACCTACAATAAGTGCCGTTCCCGTATATATTTTATCTGTTCTTTCTCCATAACCTGCCAGCTGTGAATGGTTTAAGGGCGTCCACTGCGCCAATGACATCATACAGAAAGTCATCAATGTCGAAATAGTAAATAGCTTTTTCATTTATAAATAATTTAAATGTTAATAATCTTCAAATAAACAAAGTGTTTAATAATGCCTATGACAGTAAGGTTAGTTGTTTTAAACAAAAAAAAACATCATTATATGATAAACAAAAATAGTGTTTTTATTTTGAATAAAAAAACATATTTGCAAAATTTTAGCTATTTCGGCAGCATGTTTTTTCTGGCTTTTAGCGAAAACAGGACGATGCCGGGGGAGAGCGCTTCGCCGGCAGTCTTGTGCGACTGAAGTACCCTGTCATTCTGAACTCCGATTACCATCGGATTCAGCATGACAATAGCCCCACGCAACCCCTTTGTCCTCTAAAGGGGAGGCCAAGCTAATGATGCCGGCAAACCCTCTATTCCCTTACCATCTTTTTGGTTGCTTTTACCACGCCATCAATTACGATGCTGTATAAATACATGCCTGCTT
>PXBB01000167.1 GCA_003565735.1 Bacteroidales bacterium | reverse complement strand
AGGTATGTGAAATATCAGGAAGCAGAAGAAAAGAAAAATGAGTCAGACCGCAAAGATTTTACCCTCTTTTAGAGGGTTGTATTTCTTAAAGCCACCGTCTCTGACGGTGGTCGTTTACTTTGACTCCGAATTTGTTTAAACAGGAAGATATATCTAAGAATTCATTTTTCTTAACCGCTAATTTATCAAGAAAAGTCAGAGTGGATTTGGAATACGGCTTTACAATTCGTCAAAATTCCGAGGCATTGACTTATGGGCTTGGTGTATTTGGCAAAACACCACAGAATCAATTTAATCTTTTATACGGGTTAAGGACGTGGAAAAACATTACAGAAAATCACAGCGGGCAAAGAAATGAAATTCATTTTTTGGCAGGTGTCGTGGGTGGTGAATATTTTTTCATGAATCATTTCAGTATCAGCAGTGAACTTCAGTTAGTGGCATATTTAGAAGATAATTTAAAAGGTCAAAAAATATTTTTCACCAATTCAAATGTCATAGTCAGGTTTTACTTCTAGCCTTTGTGTTATTCATACAGTCTGCATTAACACAAACGCAAGCGGCTATTGGCCAAGCGCCCTTGCAGTTTATCATGCTGATATCCAATAGCTACCGGAATGACAAAAGACTACCGGTAAAAGTCATTTAGACTCCGATTTTTATCGGAGGAGAAATCTGTCATTACAGCTTTATTGAATTTTTTAAAAAGGCCACGGGTAAGCGAAGCGCCACCCGTGGCTACTTATATAGTTCCTCTGCCTACCGAATACAGGCTTTTGATTTTTTTTTATAATTTTGCCTTAAAAAAACTAATGAAAGTTTTTAAGTTTGGTGGGGCTTCGGTCAGAAATGTATCCAGCTTTAAAAATCTTGTACGCATTTTAGATAAACATCAAGGCGAAGAGTTGTTTATTGTCATATCGGCAATGGGAAAAATGACTAATGCTTTTGAGCGTTTAGTGGTCAGTTACGCCAGTAAAAAAGACAGGGTTGAGGAAGATTACGAATTCATAAAAAATTACCACACTGAAATTATAGAAGCCCTTTTTACAAATAAAGATAATGCTGTTTTTAAAGATTTAGATGCGCTTTTCAGCTCTTTACGCCATAAGCTGTCGCAGCAGGCAGCCTCAAACTACAATTACATATACGATAGCATGGTTTCTTATGGCGAACTTTTGTCGTCAACCATATTAAGCCATTATCTCAATGCTCATGGTTACAAGAACATACTGGTAGATGCACGCGATATTATCAGGACAGATGCCACATACATAGAAGCCCGTGTGAATTGGGATCAAACACCTTCAAGAGTTAAAAAGGCATACCGGCAAGTTCTTGCCAAAGGCTACAGGATAGCCATAACACAAGGTTTTATTGGCGCATCGGAGCACAATTACACAACCACTTTGGGCCGTGAAGGCTCTGACTTTACGGCGGCTATAATAGGGTATAGCTTGAAAGCTCAGGAGGTGGTCATTTGGAAAGATGTTGACGGGGTGCTGAATGCTGACCCAAAACAGTTTGAAGAAACCATCAAAATAGACCACCTGACTTACTCCGATGCTATTGAACTGGCCTACTATGGTGCTACAGTGATACATCCCAAAACAATCAAACCTCTCGAAAATGCCGGCATCCCTTTGCGTGTTAAGTCCTTTCTCAACCCCGAAAGTGCAGGAACATGCATTAATAAAAATAATAATGTACAGAACGATACCCCTTGCTACATTTTCAAATTTAATCAAATACTTATCAGCATTGTTCCTAACGATTTTTCTTTTATTGTGGAGAAAAATATCAGCAGTATTTTTAATGCGCTTTCAAAGTATAACATAAAGGTCAACTTGATGCAAAATTCCGCATTAAGTTTTTCTATTTGTGTTGACAACGGCCCTCTTAAAGCGCCACAACTGATCAATGAATTAAATAATGAGTTCAGGATTTTTTACAATACTTCACTGACGTTGGTTACAGTAAGAAACTATAATGATGAAGCTATCAAGAAGGTATGCCTGAACAAAGAAGTGCTTCTCGAACAAAAAAGCAGAAATACGGTGCAGTTTGTTTTGCGCTAATAATCAGAGAAGACCGTATTATTCAAAATTCAGTTTTATCATAGCAAAAACAGCATAATTAATGATGTCAAAATAGTTGGCTTCTACTCCTTCAGAAGCAAATGTTTTGCCGGCGTTGTCTTCAATTTGTTTAATACGCATCAGCTTCATTAGAATAATATCTGTTAAAGAACTGACACGCATATTGCGCCAAGCTTCGCCATAGTCGTGATTTTTGTTTTCGAGCAGTTCTTTTGCTTCGGCTGCATATTTTTCGTATAAGTTTACAGCCTCATCCATAGAGATTGACAAATTTGCATTGTCGGCTTTTTCAATTTGAACCAGAGCCATAATAGAGTAATTGATAATACCAATGAATTCGGGTTTAATGCCCTCATTAACTTTTGCTTTTCCTTTTGTGTCAATGCTTCTTATGCGTTGGGCTTTAATATAAATTTGGTCTGTTAGCGAACTGGGGCGCAAAATACGCCAGGCACTGCCATAATCTTTCATTTTATGGTAAAATACATCCTTGCATATGCTTAAAATATCATCAAATTGTTTTAATGTTAATTCCATTTCAAATTATATTTTTGTAAAAACTTTGTAAAAGTAATAAAAAATCGAATGATAAATTGTCGCGGTAAAATTATTGAATTTGAAAGACCCATTATTATGGGCATTTTAAATATGACGCCTGATTCTTTTTATGATGGCGGTAAATACCAAAGTACTGAAAAGGCTTTAAAAAAAGCGGAAAGCCTACTTTCAGACGGCGCTGATATTATTGATATTGGTGCTGTATCTACCAGACCTCAGGCAGATGAAGTTTCACCCGAAGAAGAGTTAGAAAGGCTATTACCGGTTTTAAAAAGCATCCGCAAATATTTCCCCGACAGCATTTTGTCTGTAGATACTTTCAGGGGAAGCATAGCTAAAGCAGCACTGGACGAAGGAGCCGATATTATTAATGATGTGTATGCCGGTCAATATGACCATACGATGATACCTGTTATCTCAGAATATAAAGCGCCTTACATTATTATGCATATGCAGGGAACCCCCGCCACAATGCAGAAAGACCCACAATACGAGCATGTGGTTAAAAGCATTTTGTTTTTTCTTTCCGAAAGAATTGCGGTATTAAAACAGGCTGGCATTGCCGATATTATCATAGATCCGGGATTCGGCTTCGGGAAAACACAACGGCATAATTTTGAAATTCTCGCCAAGCTCGAATATTTTACCACTTTAGATTTTCCCGTGCTGGTAGGCTTATCACGCAAATCCATGATTTATAAATCGCTTGATATACACCCGCAAGATGCATTAAATGGCACAACCGTACTCAATACCATAGCTTTGGAAAAAGGGGCTGCCATTTTACGTGTACATGATGTTAAAGAAGCTAATGAATTGGTAAAGCTTCACGCGCTTTATAGAGAATCTTTGTAATGAACTTTTCGTAGCCTCCATGTATTAAACCTTCATTATTATTTATGCTTTTAATTAAAGGTCATACCGACTTCCTGTTTTGTGTAATGGAACACCCTGTTTAAGCATTGATACCCTCCTTTATGTTGATTCCCTTGAGTATTTGAATTATACAACTTCTCAACAAATGTAAAAAATTATAGAATGATATTCAATAACCCGTTAGGGCTTTAATGTCCATAAAAGAATTAGTGAAAAATTCTGTTTTTGTCCGTTAGGACATTAACAAGTATTATTAAAATTTACTGATGTTGTTGAGAAATGGGGTGCTTGGCTTATCCACTATGTGGAATAATATAGTCTTAAGTTCTTGTTTTAATTAACATATAGAGGCTGTCTCAAAACTGTCGTTTGCTGAAAATCATCATTGCCCCTTCTGATAGTTATCGGAACCTTAAGGGTGTGCTGATAATCAGCGATATCCACCCTTTAGGGCGGGGAAAAGATGTCGGTGAAAATCCAAAATAAGAGTTTTGAGACAGCCTCAAGGAATACAGGAAATGCTTAGAGTGCATGCATAATATATAAAACAAGAAAACCTTTAATTTTAATTACATGTTTTATCCCATAGGAAACTCAAAACACCTTAAATTGAAATATAACTATCTCAATATCAATAGGTATTATTTGGAGCTGCTATATGCAGCACAAGACAGTAATTTGATTCAAGTGTTCACCAACTTCATAGATTACTGCATCGGGATAAATCCAGCTGACAATTTTAACAGCCTTTTCTGGTGAGCGGTTTGGTAAAATGAAATGAGAATAATACCGCTTAGGTCTCTTCCTGTACATCAGCTGCCAAAATTTTGCGCAACATATTCAGGGCTGTATGAGCTGCAACAACAATGTTTGTCTGTCTGTTTTGTCCAAGCCTGAATTTTTGACTCTTTAGTTTATGAGGTGTAGCAACGGCTATCCAAACAGTTCCCACAGGTTTTTCCTTAGAGCCACCGCCGGGGCCGGCAATACCGGTGGTGGCAATGCTGTAATCGGTTTTCAATAATTTTCTGACATTGAGAGCCATGGCTTCAACAACTTGCTGACTTACGGCCCCAAACTGCTCAATCAGTGTCTTTTCAATATTTAACAGTCGAATTTTTAAGTCATTATCATAAGCTACAACGCCTCCCGTGTAATATTCAGAGCTCCCCGGACATGAAGTCATCAGATGTGAGATGAAGCCCCCGGTACAACTTTCTGCTATCGATAATTTTGCTTTTTTTGCTAAAAGCAAGCTGCCTGTTAGCTCTTGTAATGTTTGATGATCGTATCCGAAAATATAATCAGGGATGATATCCTGAAGTTCTGTAACCAGCTTATCAATGGTGTTCTTTACCATACCATTTGCATCATCAACCCCTGTCAATTGTATTTTTACAAGACCGGGCGACGGCAGATAAGCCAACTTTACGAAGCTTGGCACCTGCTTTTCCCATTTATGAATGGTATCTGATAAAAAAGATTCTCCCAGTCCGTGGGTAAGAACTGTGCGACTCAGAATCTTTGGCAGTTTGTATTTGTTTTTTAGTTCGGGCACTATAAAATTTGAAAACATTATGTGCATTTCAAAAGGGACGCCAGGTAGTGCTATCAATGTTTTATCATTTACATTGAACCATAAACCCGGAGCTGTACCCGTAATATTGGGTATGGGTCTGGCTATCTCAGGAATTTCGGCCTGTTTCTTATTGGTTTGTGTTACAGAAAGACCGCGGGAATTAAACAGCTTTTCAATATTATCATAGGTGCTATGGCTAAACTTAAGCCCACAATTAAAATATTTGCAAAGCACCTTTTTGGTTATATCATCAACAGTAGGGCCAAGACCTCCTGTCGTAATAACGATATCTGCTTAAGCGAGTGCCTCGTCAAGGCATTTTTTTAAGGTCTTTGGCTCATCAGCTATGGTGTGTACCTTGCTTACAGGTATGCTATTGGCAAAAAGCTGTGAGGCAAGCCAGGAGGCATTGGTATTTGTCACACCACTTAGCAACTCATTGCCTATGCTTATTATATGTACGCTTACCATAAACTATCGTGGGGGGATTACGTGCCCCTGCAACACCAGATATGCTATGGGTTTTTCGGGGGCGTTTGTAATAACAGTAATGGTATGTCGTTGGAAACCTGCCCTGTTCGCTGAATTAAAGACAGCTTTAATAGAGGCTTCTGCCTGTGGCTCAACTCTTAAAGAAGATGCTTCTATTGTAACACAGGCACAGCTTGAGGTTATTTTGCGTAACAACAGCGGTCGTTTACCGGTATTCGAAAAATGAAAAGTATATTCATATACATCACCAGAACTTATGGTGTCAAAGCTTACTTCAGCTTTTTCTATTTTTATTTTTGGGGCATTCCTCAAAGCTCTTGATGTCATGCCTGAAAAATCTTCACGGATATCGGCACTGATAAAAAACTGCTTTTGAGGTATGTCATTATCATCGGTGGTAATAGTCAGCTGGTCAAACACCAAGCCGTAATCACCTTTTAGCTTAGCGTGATAAGTGATGTACAATTTACCTTCGCTGTCGGGTTCCAGAACAGCAGGTTTAAATTGGTATGAGATAAAATCTGGAGGGTCTGATAAATCCAGCCGCATAGGCTTGTCCCAATTATTATAAAGGCCTAAAACAAGTGTGCTGTCGCGGGTGTTTTTAATTTTATCAAAAGATAAATGGCTGGTATTAAAATGCAGCTTGCCATGTCCTATAGGATAGTTGTCCAGGGTAGTAGGCACACGTGGCGTCACGTCGCCCTTAACGTGAATATGTTTAAAAAAACGGGTGCCATCATCAAAAAAAATGTCGGTAACTACTGTAACCCTTTGTTCAAAGGGTCCTGGGCGATTTGTTGTGGTATAAGTAACCTGCAAATAACCGGTATCGCCGGGCGCCAGTGGCGTTTGAGTAAAATCCGATGCAGTACACCCACAGCCTGCCACCACATTGACAATTGTAACAAGCGTATCATGATTGTTGCGAAACATAAAAGTGTAATCTACCTTTCCTTTTTCTTCCCTGATTGTGCCAAAATCATGAACGGTTTTACCGAAACCTAAAAAATCGGAATTTTGTGCCGTAGCAAATAATGTAAAGAAAACTTTTGAAAAAGCAAAAATAAATAACAATCTTAAAAACAATATATTGTGCTTCATATCTTTAATTTTTTTCTGCCATTCGGCAATGCAAAAATTACAAATCAATTAAAAATTTCATCGGCTATTTCCTCATATACCAAGCCGTCAAAATTTCCGGAACTCATCATTATAACGTTAATTTTTTGAGAACGTTGCGTCGTTTTGCTCATAATATATTTTTTCATCTTATCTGAATCGTTGAACACCACAATGTTTTTGCTGCCAAAAGACTGTTTAATAAGTGCTTCATCTATTTCAGGCAATTTTTTATGGGCAAGCGTTGCCGGATTAAAATAAACACAAGCCAAATCAGCTTGCGTCATTGTGTTATTGTATAAAGGCAGGAAGTTTTTGTTAAGGCTGCTGAAGGTATGCAGTTCTATACAGGCAATGAGCAAATGTTTTGGGTATTGATTTCTGAGTGCATCAATAGAAGCTTTTAACTTTGAAGGCGCATGGGCAAAATCTTTAAAAAAGTGTCCATCAGGCGATTTTTTCACCAATTCCAGACGCTTGGATGCCCCCTTAAAATGCCTAATAGCATTCATAAAAGCCAGCTCATCAACGCCCAGTATCCGGCAGACCATCATGGCTGCTTTAAGATTGGATAAGTTATGTTTCCCGAAAATCTGTAATGGGATTTCTTGTTGCTGAGCATTCTTAAGGTAGGTGGTGCCGTTATGTACTTTAAACGATGGGGCTGTATAAGGATGCACATGCTTTGGTAATGGCATGTCTGCGCAAATACTATGAAGCGTTTCATCATCCTTATAATAAACAAGGTGTCCGTCAGCAGCTATTTGTTTAATAAAGATTTTAAATTGTTCAACATAATTCTCAAAAGTTGGAAAAACATTGATATGGTCCCAGGCTATGCCACTCACAACGGCAATATGAGGCTTGTACAGGTGAAATTTAGGCCTGCGATTGATGGGCGATGTTAGGTACTCGTCGCCTTCAATTATCATATAAGGAGCATCATCAGTCAATTTTACCATTACATCAAAGCCATCTAATTGGGCGCCGACCATATAATCGCAATGCACTTTGTGGTATTGCAAAACATGTAGTATCATCGCTGTAATGGTTGTTTTGCCGTGGCTTCCGGCTATAACAATGCGTTTTTTGTTTTTCGATTGTTCGTACAAATATTCCGGATAGGAATAAATTTTCAGCCCCAGCTCCCTGGCTTTGAGCAGCTCAGGATTGTCAATTCGGGCATGCATCCCCAATATGACTGCGTCGAGTGTGGTGTCAATTTTTTCGGGATACCAGCCTTCATTTTCGGGGAGCAATCCATAATGTTGCAAGCGGGAACGCGAAGGCTCAAAAATTTCATCATCAGAGCCGCTAACACAATAACCCTTCTTGCACAATGCAATAGCTAAATTGTGCATAGCTGCACCTCCGATGGCTATAAAATGTATGCGCATATGCTTATGTTTTGAAACGTAAAAAAAAAGTAAGCTAAAGTAATGTTTTTTTGTGTAAAACAAAAACTCACTACAACCCGCTCTATTTATGTTTTATTAGAGGTTGGATACAAAGTGTCGTAAGAATATAATAAGACAGTCTTCACAGACCATCGTTGAAGTTTTTTCGTAAGTTTTTTTGTAATATTAGTATCTTTGAAAAAAAATTACCCTATGGATAGATACGAAGACATGTGTTGCAAGGTGCGTAGTTTGTGTGAGGACGTTGGTAGCTATATACAAGCCGAAGCTTTAAAATTTTCCTCAGAAGCCGTGGAGGTTAAAGGGCTGCATAACTACGTCACATATGTTGACAAGAATGCTGAAAAAAAAATCGTTGATAATTTAATGAATCTAATCCCTGAAGCTGGTTTTATTTTAGAAGAAGGCACCATAGATAAAAAAAATGACAGCTATAATTGGATTATTGACCCTCTCGATGGCACAACAAATTTTATTCATGGCATACCCTGCTACAGTATCAGTATAGCCCTTATGAAAGACCACAGAATTGTACTTGGAGTGGTCTATGAGATAAACTTAAAGGAATGCTTTTATTCCTGGCTGGGGGGAGACGTTTACCTTAATGGAAAAAAAATAGGTGTTTCTCAAACACCGAGCCTTAATGAATCACTTTTAGCTACAGGCTTTCCTTACTACGACTATAAGCATCTCGATGCATATATGGATTTTTTCAAGTTTTTAATGCACGAAAGCCGCGGTGTCAGGCGTTTAGGCTCAGCAGCTGTTGACCTGGCCTACGTGGCTTGTGGTCGGTTTGATGGCTTTTACGAGTACAGCCTAAACCCCTGGGATGTGGCTGCCGGTGCTTTTTTGGTAAAACAAGCAGGAGGCATCGTAACGGACTTCAAAGGAGGAAACGATTATATTTTCGGTCGGGAAATTATAGCTGCTAACCCTCATATAGCAGCCCCTATACTAAAACATTTACAAAAGTATTTTAAAAAAACAATACCATGAATAAATATTACAGGCTGTTTCTTTTTGTGTTTTTGCTGATTTGTTGCAGGCCATTAAGCCTTATGGCCACTATTGACACAACAAAGCATTATATTGTTTACAAATTTGATATTAAAGAAGTCATTGCCCCACCCATTTTACATACAGCCCAAAGTGCTTTTAGAGCTGCCGATAGTGCACGGGCTGATATTATTCTAATACATATGAATACTTACGGGGGCATGGTGGATATTGCGGATTCTTTAAGAACAAAAGTTTTAACATCCCAAATTCCTGTCTATGTTTTTATTGACAATAATGCTGCATCGGCCGGCGCTCTCATATCTATTGCCAGCGATAAAATTTTCATGAGACGCGGGGCTAATATAGGCGCAGCTACTGTTGTTGACCAAACAGGGGATGTCGTGCCCGATAAATACCAGTCTTATATGCGTTCTATGATGCGCTCAACTGCCGAAGCCACAGGTCGTGACCCCGATATAGCACAAGCTATGGTAGATCCCTCCATTTATATTCCGGGTGTTATCGACAGCGGAAAAGTCCTTACATTTACAACCTCTGAGGCTATTCTGCATGGCTTTTCGGATGGCGAAGCCGAAAACATCAGTGAAGTTCTTGAACTGGCAGGGATCAAAAGCTATGAAATTATTGAACATCAGCTTACATCTACAGATAGAATAATCAGATTCCTAATAAGCCCCATGATAAGTGGTTTGCTTATTATGATTATTGTGGGGGGCATATATTTCGAATTGCAAACACCGGGTATTGGGTTTCCCATAGCAGCCTCCATTATTGCTGCGCTGCTTTATTTTGCGCCTTTATATATTGAGGGCATCGCACAAAATTGGGAAATATTACTTTTTGTTATTGGTGTTTTGCTTGTTGGCATTGAACTGTTTGCTATTCCCGGTTTCGGAGTGACGGGTATAGCAGGGGTGATAGCCATCGTTGTCAGTCTGGCATTAAGTATGGTTGATAATCAAGGTTTCAGCTACGAAGGTGTACCCGCCGGTGAAATTGCACAGGCCTTTTTTATTGTTATTATTGCTTCATTCTCATCGCTCATTCTATCGTTTTATACAGGTCGTAAGCTTTTTACGACGACCCGCTTTGGAGAGCTGGCGCTTGACGTCATACAAAATAAAGACGACGGTTATACTTCTGCCGATGTGCAACTGAGAGATTTAATTGGGAAAGAAGGTGTTGCTGCAACCATATTAAGACCCGGCGGCACCGTTGAAATTGATGATGAACACTATGATGCTATTGCCCAAACTTCATACATTGATAAAGGCACAAAAGTGGTGGTCGTTAAGTATGAAAACATGCAAATCATTGTACGCAAAAAATAATGCTTAAAAGAACAAAATTAACTTTACATATTTTTTTGCTTTCCGGCCTGTTAGCCCTTAGTCCAATATTAAGCGGTCAGGAAAAGCACGACTACCAATGGTGGGCAGATGCTCATAATTGGGATGGCGTAACTCATTGGAGCCGATATATAAAAAGGCTTCCCGGTTATATGGGGCCTAATGCACTGCCCATACCGGAACTGGGTAATGCTAAAACAGCTCAGCGCACAAGTTTAAAAGTTGCAGCCGAATACCATAAAAGCCACAGAGAAATGGCCGTAAATCCTTACCTTAACCTCGATATGGTTGTTGTAAAGGATAAAGTAGCCTTAAATTTTATTTACCGCCCCTTTGAATATTACGAGACAGATGCATACATTCGACACGAAAGATATGGCAGAAATAAAGACCGTAAGGGTTATGCAAAAAGCGATTTATATATAGGCACACTCATACAAATTTTGGATGCTGAAAAACATCCGCTGGATGCACAGCTGCGCATCATGCTTAAAACAACAAGTGGTAAAGACTTTGCTAATGGGCGACATACTGACGCACCTGCATATCTTTTCGACCTGAACTTCGGGAAGCAATTATTCCAATCAGATAATTTTATCAGCGAAATTTCACTGTACTCCATGGCCGGATTGTTTGTATGGCAAATGGAATTTGATAATAACAGACAGAATGACGCCTATCTTTATGGTTTAAGAACAGATGTGCAGCTTCAACATTTCAGATGTTCTTTTACTTTTTCGGGTTATTCGGGTTATATGAATATGCGGGATAAACCCATGGCGATGCGCTACAGTATCAGTACTCAAAGGCACAATAAAACAATTGAGTTGTCCTACCAGCAAGGCTTGCGTGATATCATAAAACATTCTTTAAGGTTGGGGATGGCTTACCATTTTAATTGATGGTAATAAGCATTTGTCATTATTCAATGTGCCAGTCGGTTTCCAAGTCCCAGTGAGCTCTTATTTCAATTTGGCTGTCAATAAAGTAAACCCTTTCTGCTTGCCTGCCCTCTAAATAAACGCCGGTATCCCACCTTCTGTTGAAGTTTTTATCGTGTATGGCTTTAATATTGTATTTTCCGGGTGTAAGCCTTTCAAAATATAGCCTTCCCGGCTTTCTTATGACTTTCTCTCTGACCATATTATCTTTGTCATTCATCAGTTGAATGATAAACTGCGATGTCGTATCAGGCATGGTTACGTTGAGCAAAAGCTTTCCATAGTCTTCTTTGCCATCAGTTTTAAAATCAACAACAAGAGAATCGTTTGCGTGCCCGTAGAAGTCATAGATAGTACTGTCGGGAATAACCAAGAGGTAATTTTCGTGTTCTTTATAGTCGTAGTCAATAATCAAAAACCTTTTTAATACAGTATCCCTGAAGTAAACAAGCGGCTCAACAGGAACAGAATCTTCCAAAAGCTTAATTCTTTCCAAATCATAATAGCGCGCCGGGGTGGTAAGCTGAATTGTCGGTTTTGAAAAGTAAGGCATGGCGGTATTGGACGTTATATTCGACCTGATATGCAAGACTTGTCGTGGGGCTACACGGCCAACCCTGGGTACAGTAGATATATTTATTGAGTCGAGGACTTCCCCTCTGTGAAACAGCACAGCATGTAATGAATCCAAGTCCATATCTTTTATCCATATTCTTAGAGTGTCTTTGGTTTTGTTAAACTCTTCGGCCACATACTTCCGACTGTCACTAATGTTCAAGTATTGTATATGATAATCTTTCAAAGGAAATCTAAAAACAAACAAAACAGCATTTTTCGCTATTAGCGATTGGTTCAGAATGGACTGTGTGCTATCAATTTCCTTAAACATGAACATGTCATAATCAATCGTGTCAAACTCAACAAGGGTGTATTTAGGAATGGTGTCAACATCAAGGGCAACATCAGCAGTATCTTTAGCAAACGTGTCATTGCTTAAATCAACAATACTGTCATCAGGTGTCGAAAATATCCTTTGGGGAGGATCGAAAGGTGTTATCATAGAATCGATAAAAGCAATCCTTTCATCAGGCATATCATAAATTAGGTTATTGTTAATATCTTTTAGTGCAAAAATTTTGTAAGAAGTATTAGCAAGATACCTAAAATCAAAACGTCCTTCTTTGTCGGTTTTTGTAATATACTTGGGTTGCTCTATGTAAGGAATAGAGTCATAAGCATGTTCTGCGTCATACAACATCACAAAAGCTTCCTCAACAGCTTCCAGGTTGAAAGCATCTTTTAGAGAACCCCCTAAGCGCATTGAGTCTAAATAGCTCGCCGTTGAAAAAACAAAACTGTAGTTTTCTAAAGCATTACCTTCTGTTATGTCAACAATGGCATTGCCGAAAAAAATATGGTATGTCGTTTCGGTTTTCAGCGAGTCAGGTAAATTAATAAGGACGGATTTTCCACGCAGCGTAATTTCAGGAGCCGGTTTTATAGGAGGTGAAATTATAAGCTCATTATTAAGATTATTGAAGCGTACAAACTCATCAAAAAAAATGCGTATCTGTCGTTTGTCAAAATTTGCTGAATAGTTGTCGGGTGTGCTGCTAAGCACCTTTGGCGGTGTTGTGTCGCGAGGGCCTCCACTCGGGGGTACTATATTGGCGCAGCCCGACAAAACCATCAGTACGATTCCCAAAAAACAATATACTACTTTCTTCATAAGCTATTTATTGTAAGCTTTAAGCTGTATGATCTGTGCTATTTCATGCCATTGCAAAGTTACAATAAATAATGTAGTCTCTAACCTCAGTTGTACGAAAAAAGT
Organism: Bacteroidales bacterium; assembly: GCA_003565735.1. Lineage (GTDB taxonomy): Bacteria > Bacteroidota > Bacteroidia > Bacteroidales > PXBB01 > PXBB01. The sequence goes on along the minus strand of PXBB01000167.1, from coordinate 18,904 downwards.
AAACTGCGATATTTTGGTTATTTTTGCGTTTGAAAATGAAAATTCCAAGCAACAAAATAAAAGATATCAGACGCTATATGAATAGCACTCTGGAGCATATATATGATGGGAAAGATACAGACTGTTTCCTTGCCCTGCTTTTGGAAACATACGCCGGTATCAATAAAGCAACCATGTATGCCGAACCTGAAAAAACGGTAAGCGAATCGGTTTTACTAAAAATTAACGATGGCATTAAAAAGCTCAAAAAGCATATGCCTATTGAATATATAATCGGCTATACTGATTTCTTAGGGTTAAAAATTCAGGTGAATTCAAACGTTCTTATACCCCGACCCGAAACCGAGGAGCTGTGCCACTTCCTGATTAATTATCTCAAAAAAAATAATAATACAAAAGCACCCATTGTTTTGGATGCATGTACAGGCAGTGGCGCCATAGCCTTGTCGGTAAAAAAAAACATTCCCGAAGCTGCGGTTTATGCTTTCGACAATGTGGCCGCATCCGTAAAAACGGCTGTTAAAAATGCTGAAGCGCACCATCTAAACATTCATTTTTTTGAAGCTGACTTGTTCAACTTTAATACATTGGAAACAATAAACGGTGTGGATGTCATCATAAGCAACCCCCCTTATGTAAGACTGTCAGAAAAAGAAATGATGCAAGCTAATGTCCTGGACTATGAACCACACAATGCATTGTTTGTGAAAGACGAAGAAGCCTTAGTATATTACGAACAGCTGGCGCGTTTGGGAATGCTTAAACTTAAAAAAAACGGCTTCTTAATTTGTGAAATAAATGAAGCATTGGCTCACGATGTGAGTGCCTTATTGAAGCAGCATGCCTATGCAGCTGTGAAAATATTTTCGGACTTTAATGGTAAACACCGCTTTGCCACAGCGCTTAAAAAATAATTTAACTGATGCATAAAGCTGATAATGACATGCCCGAAAAAATGATGCTTCCCACAGCATACTTGCCATCTGTTTATTATGTCAGCAAAATAATAGCACAGGAAACAATTTACTTAGATGTTTATGAAACCTACCTTAAGCAAAGTTTAAGGAACAGAGCATATATAATGGGTGCCAATGGCGTTATGGCATTAAGCATTCCTGTCAAAAAAAGAATAAAAATGCATCAGCAAACTAAAGACATCTGTATAGACTATAGCACGCCCTGGCAAAAAAATCACTGGCGGTCAATAACCTCAGCTTATAATGCTTCGCCTTTTTTCTTATACTATAAAGATGTTTTGCAAAATTTTTATGAGGAGAGGTTTGATTTTTTGGTTGATTATAACGCAGCACTATTGAAAGCTCTGCTGGACTTTTCATTCGATAAAAAATTTAATATAAAACTTATCAAAAATGAAACAGATCACAAAACTTATAACAGCGATTTTCGTTATATTTGTAGTGCCAAAGGAAAAAGTGAACCGGGTGTGCTTTCGAAACATGTAAGCTTTAATGAATACTTTCAGGTTTTTTCCCACAAGCATGGTTTTAAACCTAATTTAAGTATCATTGACTTGCTTTTTAACATGGGCCCCAAAAATGCTTTTAATTACTTAAGGTTTGAGGTCCGTTAGTTTTTGTTTTTTGTGGTACGGTATTTGAAATAAAAGGATAAAAAAAACGTATATGTTATTGAGATACGCCATATTATTTTTTCTGTTTTTTTCAGCTCATGTCCTTTTGGCTCAGAAGCCTGAAGGTGGCATAACAGTAAGAGGCACTATTTTAGATGGCGACACCATTGCATACATTCCCCTAAGAGTTGTCAGGATTTATGCTCCACGGCATTTTGAGAGCCGCCGAGAAGAAAGACGCTGGAACCGGCTGGTCAGAAATGTCAAAAGGGTTTACCCTTATGCAGTCATTGCCGGCAATAAAATGAATGAGTATGAACAAATGCTTCTGGAAGCATCTACTGACCGCGAAAGACGCCGCCTTATGAAAATGGCTGAAGACGACCTGCGTGCTCAATTCGAAAGAGATATTCGCAATTTAACATTCTCACAGGGGCGTATTTTAATAAAATTAATTGACAGACAAACAGGTCAAACCTCATACCAAATTATCAGAGAGTTCAGAGGCACCATCTCAGCAGTATTCTGGCAGTCGATAGCGCGCATTTTTACAGCTAACCTCAAAGATGAATACGACCCAGCAGGTGACGACAGACTGATTGAAGAAATTGTAATCATGATAGAAAACGGCGACCTGTAGCACAATCCGGTAACTCTTTCACAAGCATTCTAATAAAACTTCTATCTGCCGCCATGACGCTTGGTAAGGCTTTGGGAAGATGAGGTTATATCTGGGTGACGCTGTTTCCAGAGTTTAAAGACAAGTCGGGATTGACTGAATTCATGTTTATAAAAGTTGTTATATTCATAGGATACTCAGGCTGAAAGCCTGAAGTTATTTCAACCCGAAGCTGCGCTTCGGGAAATAAAAAAAGATGTCATTTCGCTCTGTAAAAGAGCAGCTTAAAAATCAATTCAAAATATGATCTCACCACCAGCACCTCAAAAAAGATTTTACAAAAAAAAAGGGGCTTACTTTTATCGAAAATTAATAAAATTTGACATACATTTGTTATCTAATTAATCAATCCATTATTTTATTCAGTTATAATAATCCTTCATGAAAGAGAATAGACTTAAAGCAACTATTATTGCTATTGCTGTATCTGTAATGGCTTTAGCGGTTTTTGAATCATGTAAAAGAACAGCAGCCGAAGACTTTCAACTAATCAGTGTTAACCCTGCCTTTAAAGAGTATATCGAAGGTTTTACCACGGGGCCGGTTTCTACTAAAGCGGGCATCGTTGTGCGGCTTAACTTTGATGTTGCCGATTCGTCAATGATAAATCAAGTGGCAGACCCATCTTTGTTAAAAATAGCTCCGAATATTAAAGGCGAAGCCCACTGGATAGATGCACGCACATACAGATTTCAACCACAGTATAAAATGCCTCAAAATCAATCATTTGTTGCAAGCTTCCAACTTTCTAAGCTTATTAAAGTCCCCGATTCTCTTAAAACACTTGAGTTTTCTTTTTACACCATAGCTCAGGATTTTGAAGTGGTTATAGAAGCATCGAGGCCATACACCAACACCGATTTGACTAAAGAACGACTGGTCGGGCATATACTGACTGCCGATGTTGAAGATATTGACAAGATAAAGCAAACCTTAACTGCCAAACAAAACAGGAGACAGTTGCCAATTTCCTGGGTGCAGGAGTCGCATTTAAAAAAACATATTTTCACTATAGACAGCATTGTTCGCGGCGAGGAGATGTCAACCGTTGATATTCAGTACAACGGCAAAAGTATTAATGTAGAGCGCTCAGGCTCTATTACGCATAAGGTGCCTTCTATAAACGATTTTGAAGTTGTCAATATAGAAATAAGACAACACCCCGAAGAAGTTATTATTGTTCGTTTCTCCGACCCGCTTAACGAAACACAGGATTTAGAGGGAAAGATTCACATGGGAGACTTCTTCAATTACAGCTATATTATTGACGGTACCGAACTGCATATCTTCCCGGCATCCAACATAAAGCAAAATGAACACCTCAGCATTCACCGCAGTATAAAAAACATCAATGGAAAAAAACTCAATATTACGTACAGAGAGTTAATAGAATTCGATAACATTTATCCCAATGTGCGCCTTGTAACCGATGGCGTTATTCTACCTTCCAGCAATGGCATGATAATTCCTTTTGAAGCCATAAACCTTAAAGCTGTTGATGTAAAAGTTATAAGAATATTTCAGGATAATATCCCTCAGTTTTTGCAGGTTAATGAGCTCAGTCAAACACATCAGATAGCGAGGGTCGGCAGAACCATCCTGAGAAAAACCATCCCTTTGGAAAAAGTGCCGAATTATAACCGCTGGAACAGGTTTTACATTGACTTGTCAACATTGATAGAAGCCGAACCCGGAGCTATTTATTCAATAGAAATAGACTTCCGTAGGCAACACTCAACACTTGCCTGTGATGACGACTACGACTTGCAGGAAGATAAAATTTATGCCTTTTTTAACGAGGCTGGTGATGACAGTGACGACCAATGGGAAGGCCATAGATATTATTATGGTTATTATGCTGACTATATCTGGAGCGAAAGAAATAATCCCTGTGCCAATTCTTACTATTATCACAAGAGCATAAAAACCAATATACTGGCAACAGATATCGGACTGCTGGCTAAAAAAGGAGAGACAGACGCACTCCATATTTTTGCCAACAACTTAGTGACCGCCGAGCCCATGCGTAATGTAGAGATAGAAGTAATTAATTACCAATTACAATCATTAGGCAAAGGCAAAACGGATTCTGAAGGGATTTGTATCATTTCAGTTAAAAGTAGGCCTTACCTTATTATTGCCAGAAAAGGAGAACAGCAATCATATTTAAAAATGGGGCAATCGAATATGCTGCCTCTGAGTTCTTTTGATGTATCAGGCGAACGTGTGCAACAAGGCATTAAAGGATTTGTTTATACAGAAAGAGGCGTCTGGCGCCCGGGCGATTCTTTATATGTCAACTTCATGCTTGAAGACAGCCAAAACAATTTCCCTTCCGAACACCCTGTTATTTTTGAGCTCTACAACCCACTGGGGAACCTTGTCGAACAAAGAGCCGTCTCTGATAATGTTAATGGTATTTATGCATTTCATACGGCAACAGATGTGGAGGCTCCAACAGGGCTTTACCGCCTCATAGTACGTGTAGGAAAAAACAACTTCTATCACCGGTTGAGGATTGAAGCGATAAAACCAAACAGGCTGAGAATTGATGTCAACCCCGGTACTGAAAGAATTTCTCTAAGCCATATCAAAGAGTTTACTATTGAGTCGCAATGGCTACACGGTGCCATAGCCAAAAATTTAAAAGTGGAATCGGACATTACCCTTACCAATATAAAAACCCACTTCCCGAAATACCTACAATTTAACTTTGATGACCCGGGCAGGTCTTTCAGTTCAGAAAGAATGCCTTTCTTTTCCGGCAGGCTGGATGAAAATGGCAAAGTGTCATTTATGCCACAATTCAACATAAGCAATGCCCCCGGATTTGTAAGGGCCAATATTGAAACCAGAGTGTATGAGCCGGGCGGCGAGCACAGCATTGACTTTTTATCGGTTGATGTGAGCCCTTACCAGTCTTATGTTGGGATAAAGCCTCCTGCCAAACACAATAAACAATCGTACTTATTTACAGAAAGAACCAATGTTTTTAATATTGTCAACATAAAAGAAAACGGCAGCATATTGCAGTCGTCAGAGGTGACAGTAGAAGTATATAAATTGCAGTGGCGGTTTTGGTGGAATAGCTATGATGATGCCACCAGCTTTATGAACTCATCAGACATGCGTTTAGTGAGCACATCCAAAGTTCAGATAAGCAACGGCAAGGGGCAGTTTTCTCTTAATATAGAAAATAATGAATGGGGACGGTATTATATTAAAGTCATAGACAGGCAAAGTGGTCACACATCAGGAATTATTGAGTATTTTGACTGGTACGGATTTAACCGTTTTGCCGAAAGCAACAAAACCGCTGCAGCCATGCTTACCTTATCAACTGACAAGGACAAATACACCGTTGGCGACAATATTAAAATGAGTTTCCAGGCGCCCGAAGGTTCAAGGGCCTATATTAATATTGAAAATGGCACAGAGATATTGAAAACCTTTTTGGTTTCAGAGAAAAACGGGAACATTGATTTTTCTGTTAAAAGTGAAGCCTATATGGCGCCCAATATTTATTTATCCGTTTCATTAATACAGCCGCACGAAAACACCATAGACGGGCTGCCCATAAGATTGTACGGCGTTATACCTGTTTTTGTTGAAGACCCGTCAACGGTATTTAAGCCTGTCATTAGCGCTCCCAATGTGATGCGACCTGAGCAATCGGCAAATATAAGAATATCAGAAGCCGGTGGCAAAGCGATGACTTACACCCTCGCCATTGTTGATGAGGGCTTATTGAATTTAACGCGGTTTCAAACGCCTTGCCCGCACAGCAAGTTTTATGCACGCGAAGCCTTAGGCGTAAAGTACTGGGACATATATAATGACGTCATTGGCGCATGGGGTGGCCAAATACAGAGAATTTTAAGCATAGGTGGCGATGGCTACGAAGAAACGATAGACCCTTCGGGACAAAGAGCTAACAGGTTTAAGCCCATGGTTAAGTTTATCGGGCCTTTTGAGCTGAAAAGAAATGCCACAAATTCTCACACCATCGACATACCCGAATATATTGGCTCTGTCAGGGTCATGGTTGTGGCAAGAGACAAAAAGAAATATGGTAATGCCGAAAAGTCTGTGCCTGTAAAAAGCCCGTTGATGCTTCTGGGAACAGCACCGCGTGTCATCGGACCTGGCGAAACATTCCGCCTCCCCGTTTCTGTGTTTGCAACAGAAGAAATGGTGCGAAATGTCAATATCTCTATTAAAACTAACGACTTATTCAATGTCAAAGGTGATAATAGCAGACTTATCAGGTTTGACAAAACAGGAGAACAACTCATAAACTTCGATATAGAAGTGACCGAAAATTTGGGTGTAGGCGACATATCTATTGTTGCAGTAAGCGGCAACAACAGAGCCGTATGGAACATCGAATTAGATGTACGCCCGTCAAACCCGCCCATTACAAATATTATTTCTGCCACTATTGCAGAAGGCAATACATGGGAAAGAGATTTCCAATCTATTGGTTTAAAAGGCACAAACACCAATGTTTTGGAAGTGTCATCATTTATTCCCATGAATATTGACAAATGGTTGAACTATTTGGTAAACTACCCTCATGGTTGTGCCGAACAGACAATATCAGGTGCTTTTGCCATGCTGTATATTGAAACATTGTCGCAAGCAAGTGAAAGCGCCAGAAAAAAGGCAGACCATAAGATAAAGCATGCCATCTCGCGAATCCAGAGCATGCAGCACCCTTCGGGAGGTATTGCCATGTGGCCGGGGGCAAGGTATCCTGATGACTGGACAACATCTTACGCGGGGCACTTTATTGCCGAAGCACAGAAAAAAGGATATGTTGTTTCCAGACAATTTATTAACAGATGGCAGTCCTATCAACAACGAAGAGCCAGAAGATGGCGAAGAGACAGAAACGTCTTTAACGATGACTTAGCCCAGGCTTACAGGTTATACTCATTAGCCGTTAACGGCAAGCCGGAGGTAGGCGCCATGAACCGCCTCTCAGAAGAAAGGTTCTTATTCCCACAGGCCAAATGGTTGCTCTCTGCAACCTATGCAGTTGTCGGAAGAGATGATATAGCAGCCGGCATGAGCCAGGCAAACACCACCAATCTGCAAAACTATATGGAGTATGCCAACACCTATGGTTCTACTTTCAGGGATAAAGCCTTTATTCTTGAAACATACACCCGCTTAGGTATGGACAACAATGCTTTTGCCATACTTGAAGAAATGGCAACGGAGTTAAGCGAACGCAGATGGCTAAGCACTCAGGCTACTGCACAAGCTCTCAGGAGCATTGCTTTCTACCTGTCAAAATACCCTATGGGGAAACAAATGAATTTTGATTATTCTTATAACAATAAAGCCAACAGCATCACCTCCGAAAATGTGACACACAATATTGAACTGGGCGATGTTGACAGAAACAAAATAAGCATCAAAAATACAGGCCAAGGCACACTATATGCCCGCCTGATACAAACAGGCATACCCAAGGAGTCTGATGTGCCTGCTTTTAGCAGAAACCTTCAAATGACTGTCAATTATAGAAGTTTGGATGGCCGGCCGATAAATCCTGATGCTATCCCTCAGGGAACTGTTTTTTATGCCGAAGTAAATATGACACACCCCGGCGTTTTAAACAATTACAAGTCAATAGCTCTCACGCAAATATTCCCATCGGGCTGGGAGGTCATGACAGACAGGTATATGTTTGACACAGATGCCAACAGCGGCTTCACGTATCAGGACATTAGGGATGACAGGGTTATTACTTATTTTGACCTTGATAGAAACAAAAGCCTGACAGTTAAAGTGCGATTGAGTGCCAGCTACGTAGGAGAATTCTATTTGCCAATGGTTTATTGCGAAGCCATGTATAATAACCGCGTAAGCGCTCTGCTGCCCGGAAGATGGGTGAAAGTTACAGATGTTATCCATGAAAATTAATTTAAAAAAAAATAAAAAACTCTTTCTTGCGGGCATTCCTCTGTTACTGTTTTTTCTTTGGTTTTATTTTTTATTACCCAAGCCTTTATTTGATGTTCCCTACAGTACAGTGATAGAAGATGCTGACGGCGAATTGCTCTCGGCAATAATTGCTAAAGACGGGCAGTGGCGCTTCCCGGCAGATGGTAAAGTGCCAGCAAATTTTGAAAAATGTATTTTGACGTTTGAAGACAGCCGGTTTTATTACCACCCGGGCATAGATTTTTTGGCTGTAGCAAGAGCTTTTTACCAAAACATTAAGCACAGGCGCATTAAAAGTGGCGCAAGCACCATTACGATGCAGGTTATAAGATTATCGAGACAGGGGAAAAAAAGAACTTTTTTTGAGAAATTTATTGAAGCCTTTCTGGCCATCAGGATAGAACTGGCCTATTCAAAAGAGGATATTTTAATGTACTATGCTTCTCATGCGCCTTTTGGCGGCAATGTTGTGGGCATAGAAGCGGCTTCGTGGAGGTATTACGGTGTTGAGCCGTCTAAACTGACGTGGGGGCAATCGGCTACATTGGCTGTATTGCCCAATACACCATCGCTTATTTACCCCGGGAAGAATCCCGAAAAATTACGCAACAAAAGAAACCGTTTATTAAAAAAACTACTTGACAAAAAACATATTACTGAAAAACAATATGAATTGGCCATTTTAGAGCCCTTGCCATCGCGGCCGCAAATGTTGCCTCAGCATGGACAGCATCTGCTGACAAGATGTATAAACGATGGCTTAGAAGGCCATAGAATTCAAAGCACCTTGCATAAAGAGAAACAGATTTTTGTTCAAGACATTGTAAATAAACATGTTGCATTACACTCAGGCAACAAAATAAACAATGCCGCTGCCATAGTTATTGAAGTCGAAACGGGCAACATTATGGCTTATGTTGGCAATAGCACAAACACCAGAGCGCATCAAAATGATGTTGACATTATCAATTCCAGACGCAGCCCGGGGAGTACCTTAAAACCGTTGCTCTATTGTGCCATGCTTCATAACGGAGCAATACTACCCAACACTTTAGTGCCTGATATTCCAATGATAATTCAGGGTTTTAACCCGCAGAATTATCACAGAACTTACGAGGGCGCTGTGCAAGCCTCAAATGCATTAGCACGTTCACTTAATGTGCCTGCGGTATATATGCTAAGAGAGTTTGGTATCGAGAAGTTTAACTTCTTCCTTGACAGAATAGGATTTACTACATTCGACAGGCACGCCTCCCATTATGGGTTATCAATCATATTAGGCGGTGCCGAAGTTAAACTGGATGAGCTGGCCGGTGTATATGCTTCTCTTGCCCGCATCTTGAAAAACCGCACTGAAAAAGGAACATACAACCCCAAAGATATATTTGCACCAAATTATATCAAAAACAATAAAAACATCACATACGCTAATACATCCGGCGTTGATGCTGCTTCTGTGTGGTTCACTTTTCAATCTATGATAGAAGTGACAAGGCCGGACAGAGATATGTTTTGGTTTCATTTTTCTTCAACATCACCCATTGCGTGGAAAACAGGCACCAGCTACGGAGAGAGAGATGCATGGGCCGTAGGCACAACGCCCAAATATGTGGTTGGCGTTTGGGTGGGTAATGCCACAGGCGAAGGGCGCCCGGGATTGACAGGCATAAATGTGGCTGCACCTCTGATGTTTGAAATATTCGACTTCCTTCCAAAATCCAAATGGTTTGACAAACCTTACGAAGATATTGCCGTTTTTGAGGTATGCGTAAACAGCGGCTACAAAGCCTCAGAATACTGCAACACTACAAGACTTGAAGAAGTCCCTTTGTTTGGTTATAAAACACAAACGTGCCCTTATCACAAGCAGGTACATCTGGACAGCACTATGAAATGGCGGGTTCATGCAAATTGCGAGAAAGCGCATCATTTAGTCACAAAGAATATGTTTGTCCTGCCCCCTGTTATGGAGCACTACTACAAAACAAAAAACTTATTCTATCAAAGCATCCCTCCCTACAGAGAAGATTGCATTGGCAGCGAGCGTATCACAGATTTTGATATTATCTACCCCACACAAAATGCTAAAATTTATATTATTGATGAACAAAGCGGCCAAAAAGGAGAAGTACTTTTTAAAGCTGTTAGCCGCACAAATGACGCTTTACTGTTTTGGCATTTAGATGGGCGCTTTATCACAAAAACGAAAGGCAACCATAGCATATCAATACGTCCTATGCAAGGGAAGTATCAACTCAGCGTCTTTAACGAACTGGGGGAACACAAAACAGTTAACTTCGAAATACTTAACAAGTAGAAAAAATTCTATGGCAGCTTTTTTATTTGAGCGCCTATTTTTTGCAGTCTTTTTTCAATATGCTGGTAGCCTCTGTCTATTTGAACAGCATTGCGGATAGTGCTTTTGCCATTAGCAGACAGTGCTGCAATAAGCAAAGCTACACCAGCCCTGATATCCGGTGATGTCATTTCTATCCCACGCAGTGGGAATTTTCTGTCAGATCCTATTACAGTAGCTCTATGAGGATCGCATAATATTATTTGTGCACCCATTTCGATGAGTTTGTCCACAAAAAACAGGCGGCTTTCAAACATCTTTTGATGCACCAAAATGCTCCCCTTGGCTTGAATAGCTGTTACCAGAACTATGCTCAGCAAGTCAGGGGAAAACCCTGGCCATGGGGCATCGGCTACTGTTAATATCGAACCATCAATAAAAGAATCAATTTCATAAGTTTCCTGTGAGGGTATGTATATGTCGTCACCACGTCTTTGGAGTGCTATACCCATTTTTTTGAAAACATCAGGAATCATACCCAGTTCGTTGTATGATACATCTTTAATGGTTATTTCCGATTGTGTCAATGCTGCCATGCCAATAAAGCTGCCTATCTCTATCATATCCGGGAGCATGCGATGCTTGCAACCATTTAGTCTTTCCACACCATGAATAGTGAGCCTGTTAGATGAAATTCCTTCAATTTTGGCGCCCATTTTGTTAAGCATTTTACATAATTGTTGTATATAAGGTTCACATGCCGCATTGTATATTGTCGTTACGCCCTCTGCCAGTACGGCAGCCATGATGATGTTAGCTGTTCCGGTTACCGATGCCTCATCGAGCAACATGTACGTCCCCTTTAGCCCCGGACTTTTAAGCTTGAAAAATGCATCATTGCTACTGAATTCAAAAGTAGCGCCAAGGTTTTCCAGACCAATAAGGTGGGTGTCAAGGCGTCGTCGCCCTATTTTATCGCCACCCGGCTTGGGCATTGAAGCCTTGCCAAATCGTGCCAAAAGTGGACCTAGTATCATTATAGAACCACGTAATTGCCCTCCTTTTTGGCGGAACTCAGGCGTTTCAATATAGTCCACATTTACATCGTCTGACTTGAAACTGTATGTATCCGTGCTCAATTTTTTAACCTTAACATTAAAACTGCGCAACAAGTCAATAAGATTCATGACGTCATGTATCTCAGGAATATTTTCAATGACGACCTCTTCGTTAGTCAGCAGTGTTGCACTGATAACCTGCAATGCTTCGTTTTTAGCTCCCTGTGGTATTATTGATCCTTTTAAACTTTGACCTCCAATAATTTCATATGCACTCATAGTAAATATTATTTAGCTTATTATTACATTTGCAAATATAACAAAACGATTGAATTATGCAAACATGACAGACCGGTGCCATTGCAGACCTGAAAAATGATGCTGTTTCATTAAATCAAAAAAAATAAGGCGTTGAAGAAAAAAAATAAATTTTATGTTGTTTGGAAAGGTTATGAGACCGGCGTTTTTACCACATGGGAAGAATGCTTCAAACAGATTAACGGTTTTGCCGGAGCACTATACAAAAGCTTTGAAAATCTAACACAGGCCCAAAAAGCTTATGCAGAAAATCCTAAAAAATTTTTTAATAAAAAGAATTGCGGCTATCAGACAGAAATGTTGAAATCAGAGACCCAGCGTCCTGTTTTAGAAAGTATTTCTGTTGATGCAGCCTGCGATATGACAAAAGGCATTATGGAATACCAGGGGGTTTATACCAAAACCGGAAAAATACTCTTTAAGAAAGGCCCTTATAAAGATGGTACCAATAATATTGGTGAATTTTTGGCTTTGGTACATGGTTTGGCCTATTGCAAAAAAAACAATACCAGTATTCCTATTTACAGTGATAGTGCAACTGCTATGGCGTGGGTAAGAAAAAAAAAGGCAGCCACTAAGCAAGCATTAACAGATAATAACGAGGAGCTTTTTGAACTTATTGAAAGAGCTGAACGGTGGCTACATAATAACACATGGGAAAACCCTATCCTTAAATGGAGAACAGATGTCTGGGGCGAAATTCCCGCAGATTTTGGACGCAAATAAAATGACCATATATTCATGACCTTATGTTAATAAGTCTTAAAAAGAGGCGTTTTTTTCGTATGCTTCAACAGGTTTATATAAGAATGTCTATTTTTGCAAAAAAAAAAATACTACATAAGAACTAATTAAAATTTACAATTATGGCAAAAATCACATTAAAAGGAAACCCCGTTCAAACTACAGGAGAACTACCTGAAGTTGCAAGTATAGCTCCTGACTTTATACTGGTTAAGTCCGATCTTTCACGTGCTACGCTTTCTGATTTTAAAGGCAAACGTGTTGTTATGAATATTTTTCCAAGTCTTGATACAGGAACCTGCGCGGCATCGGTACGCCGCTTCAATCAAATGGCAGGCAACTTTAAAGATACGGTAGTGCTATGCATTTCTCGTGACCTGCCTTTTGCTCAGGCGAGGTTTTGTGGCGCCGAAGGGCTTGATAATGTTGTTACACTTTCGGACTATTTTGATGGTGCTTTTGGTAAGAACTATGGCCTTGAGATAGCTGACGGTCCTTTGGCAGGATTACATTCGAGGGCGGTTATAGTTATTGATGCAGACGGCAAAGTTGTTTACACCCAACAAGTGCCTGAAATTGTTGATGAACCGGACTATGAAAAGGTTTTGGAAGTGCTGAAGTAAACCCTCTTGTCAATAATGCAGGGTAGTACTGTTTACTAAAAGCAGAAGCAAAAGCATTACATTTAAACAGCTTCTCCTTTAAGACTTGCAGATGTACAAGCGGTAACTTTTACCTGTACATAATCCCCCGGTTTAAAGTCTTTTTGTGGGAAAATAATCATCTTGTTTTGGCTGTTGCGACCCGAAACAAACTCTTTAGAACGTTTGGAAAAGCTTTCCACGAGAACTTCAAATGTTTTTCCAATATCCTTATTGTTGCTTTTGAGAGAAAGATCTTTTTGAAGTGCAATTATTTCTTCCAGCCTACGCGATTTAATATTGTCAGGGATGTTGTCCTGCATGTTTTCAGCAGCATGTGTGCCGGGCCTTTCAGAATATTTGAACATAAATGCAAAATCGAAGGCTGCATACTTCATCAGGCTCAGGGTTTGGCGGTGATCCTCTTCGGTCTCGTCACAAAAACCACTGATAATATCCGTTGATATGGCGCAATCTGCTACTTTCTTTTTGATAGCATCAATCCTGTTTATATAATCTTCCCTGTCGTACTTGCGATTCATAAGCTTTAAAATGCTTCTGCTTCCTGATTGAACAGGAAGGTGAATAGACCTGCAAATATTATGGTGGGCAGCTATGGTATCAAGTAGCTCATCAGAGATGTCTTTTGGGTGCGAAGTGGCAAAACGAATACGGAGCAAAGGGTTTATCAAAGCTACTTTTTTAAGCAATGTTGCAAAATTATAACCATTTTCATCTTTATATGAGTTTACATTTTGCCCTAAAAGAGTTATTTCTCTGTAACCTTTATCAAATAAACCTTTGGCTTCCTGAATGATTGAAGATGCATCACGGCTGCGCTCCTTACCTCTTGTTAAGGGCACCACACAATAAGAGCAAAAGTTTTGACAACCCCGCATTATAGATATGAAAGCAGTAACACCATTGGAGTCAAGGCGTACAGGGTTCAAGTCAGAATAGGTTTCTTCTTGCGAAAGCAACACATTAACACCTTTTTGACCACTCTCTACTTTAGTCAGAAGCTTAGGAATATCTCTGTAAGCATCAGGCCCGACTATCATATCAACAAACTTTTCTTCTTCAAGCAGCTGTAGTTTTAGGCGCTCTGCCATGCAGCCAAGTATGCCAACCACTAAAGATTTATTATGCTTTTTTAATGACTTGAACTCCTGAATACGGTTTCTTACCCTTTTTTCTGCCCTGTCACGTATTGAGCATGTGTTTACAAAGATGACGTCAGCTTGTGAAATGTCTGCAGCCAAAGCATAATCATTGTCTTTCATTATGGATGCAACAATTTCACTATCCGAAAAATTCATTTGGCAACCGTAGGTTTCTATATATACTTTTCTTTTTTTCAAAATAAAAAAAATGTTTATAATTTAGCAGTAGTAAAGCAAATGCAAAAGTACAAAAATAAAACATAGGGCATTTAAGAAAAAAAACCCGCTTTATGATGATGATAAAACCATTGATTTTTTATTATTTTTGCCAAAATTTTAATTAAATAAAGCATATTAATGAGTAAAAATCTTGTCATAGTAGAGTCCCCGGCAAAAGCAAAAACCATTGAAAAATTTCTGGGAGAATCCTATACTGTAATGTCTTCATTTGGTCATGTAAGAGATCTCGAAAAAACTGGTTTTGGGATAGAAATTGAAAATAATTACAAACCTCATTATGTCATATCTGAGGAAAAAAAGAAGGTAGTTAAAGATCTTAAGGCCAGAGCAAATAAGTCGGATGTGGTATGGATGGCCTCTGATGAAGACCGCGAAGGTGAAGCTATAGCATGGCATTTGGTAGAAGCTTTAGATATTAAAAAAGAAAAAGTACAACGTATCGTATTTCATGAAATCACCAAAGATGCTATCCTGAATGCCATCAAATCTCCACGAAAAATTAATGAGCATTTGGTTGATGCGCAGCAGGCACGCCGCGTGCTCGACAGACTTGTAGGTTTTGAATTGTCGCCTTTGCTGTGGAAAAAAGTCAAACCTTCGTTGTCTGCCGGACGTGTTCAGTCTGTCGCTGTTCGCTTAATAGTGGAACGCGAAAAAGAAATTGACAACTTCAAAGCAGTTGCTTCCTACAGGGTTTTTGGAGATTTTCTAACAGCCTCTAAAGAACATAAACATAATCTTCATGCAGAACTTAACAAAAGGTTTGGCTCTGCTGAACAAGCGCACAGCTTTATAGAAAAATGTGTTGATGCCACTTATACAATTAATAAGATTGAAACAAAACCTTCCAAAAAGTCGCCGGCGCCTCCTTTTACAACCTCAACACTACAGCAGGAGGCAAGCCGCAAATTAGGTTTTTCGGTTAGTAAGACCATGGTGGTAGCACAACAATTGTATGAGGCAGGACACATCACTTATATGCGTACCGACTCTTTAAATCTTTCTAACATGGTGCTGGCAGCAGCCCGCAAGGAGATAGAAGCGACTTACGGAAATAATTATGCCAAAACACGTAAATACACTACCAAAATCAAAGGAGCTCAGGAAGCCCATGAAGCCATACGTCCCACTTATATTCAAAACCATACTATCCAGGGTGATGCCTCGCAAAAAAGACTTTATGAAATGATCTGGAAGCGTACGATAGCATCACAAATGAGCGATGCGCAGCTTGAAAAAACCACTGTAAATATTAAAGTCTCAACAGCCCCTGAAGAGTTTATTGCTAAAGGTGAAGTGGTTAAATTCGATGGTTTTTTGAAAGTTTACATTGAGTCGAGTGATGAAGAAAGTGATGAAGCGCGTAAAGGTTTGCTGCCTCCGGTAGTTGTAGGCGACCCCCTCAATGCCGATCTTATTAAAGCTGTTGAACGTTTTTCACAACATCCGCCACGATTTACGGAGGCAAGCCTGGTGAAAAAAATGGAAGAACTGGGTATTGGTCGTCCTTCAACCTATGCTCCCACCATTTCTACTATTCAAAAAAGGGAATATGTCTCGCTGGAGACTCGTGAAGGCGTTAAAAGGAAATATCAAACCATTATGCTAAAAGATGGAAAAATCACAAGCAAAATGGAGCAGGAAACCCATGGTTATGAAAAAAACAAGCTCTTCCCAACAGATATTGGGATACTTGTCAATAAATTTTTAACGGAAAACTTTTCGGATATACTGGATTATAATTTTACTGCAAGCGTAGAAAAAGAATTTGATGAAATTGCTTTAGGTAAAAAGGTGTGGCATAAAATGGTGGACTCTTTTTACAAGCCTTTTAAGAGCAAATTGCAAGAAGTCGAAAAAACTGCCGAAAGGGTTAGTGGGTCACGACTTTTGGGACAAGAACCTAAGACCGGAGATAATGTGTATGTCAGGCTTGGCAGGTACGGCCCCATGATACAGATTGGCGAAGTTGACGACGAAAAGAAACCACGTTTTGCTTCTTTACCAAAGAATAAATCGATGGATGCCATGACCCTGGAAGATGCACTGGAGCTTTTTAAGCTGCCACGCATTGTAGGCACATATCAAAATGATGAAATCAAAGCCAATATCGGACGTTTTGGCCCTTACTTGTTGTATAAGAATGCGTTTTATGCTATTCCAAAGGATGAAGATCCTTTTAAAATCACTCTTGAAAAGAGCATCGAGGTTATTAAAACGAAAATGGAGAAGGATGCCAACAAAATAATTAAAGAGTTTAAGGAAGCCCCGGATGTTAAAGTTCTTAACGGCAGATGGGGACCATATATTTCTATTGGCAAAAAGAACTATAAAATCCCAAAAGATAAAGACCCAAAATCATTGACATTGGAAGCCTGTAAAAAAATTGCCGATGAGGCTCCCAATAAAGGACGCAGTAAAACATCAAAAAAACGAAAATAAACAAGAAATTTTCGAATATTACCTGGTAAAACAAACAGTGGTGCTTCTTTACTTGAGACATGCTTTGCTGTCGATAAGCAAAAAAAGAAAAGTTTAACTAAAAATTAAAAAAGAACGCACCACTGTTTATGCCCATTTTATTTTGTGCTTTTTAACACTTTGTGTATCCAGTCAGTCATTTTTTCAAGAACTTCGGGACATATGGTTTCTTCAATTAAAGCATATTCTGAAACCGCACCCGTTTGTGCATTTTGAAATAGGTGGTTTTTCCCGGGAAAAGTCAAAACTGTAAAATTGTCTTTATTATGTTTTTGAATGATGTTTTCTAAGGCCGTAATATTTTCAGGGACGGTAACCTGAACATCCTTCTCACCAAATAGGGCTAAAACGGGACAAGTCATTTGCTTAAGATAGTATTCGGGGTCAAAGGTTAAAAAATAGCGAAACCAATCGCTATTCATGCTGAATATTTTCATCTCTATGCCTTGACTGGTGTAACTCAACCCCATGTGCAGTTCTTCAGGTAATTCTTCAGCACGTTTGGTTAGATAGGTTCTGATAGATTCAGCAGCTTTCTGCTTATCGCTTTCCTGCTTTAAAATTTGAAAAATCTGCTTGTAATCTTTTAGCACAAACTCAATAATTTCAGGGTCGGTATTTTCTAAAGTCATAATTCTATGTAACTGTGTTCTCAAAACATCTTCTCCTTTTAATCCCGGGCCTGCCAGCATAATTATAAAACTGACGGCATCATTACGAGAAGCTATTATCGGTGCTATCATACCGCCCTCACTATGGCCTAGAAAACCCACTTTTTCAGCATTAATTTTTGGATGTGCCTGCAAAAAATCAAAGGCTGCTTCGGCATCTTGTGCAAAGTCTTTTGAAGTAGCTGCAGAAAAGTTCCCTTCCGACTGCCCCACACCTCGATCATCGAAGCGGAGAACAGCAATGCCATTGCGTGTGAAATGGTTTGCAATAACCAGAAAAGGTTTGTGCCCAAGTATTTCTTCATCCCTGTTTTGGGGTCCCGAACCTGTAATTAAAATAACTGCCGGAAAGGGACCGTCGCCCTTAGGATATGTTAATGTGCCTGCTAAAGTAATCTCGTCAGCAGCATTGTAAAACGAAACCTCCTCTTCACTATAATCGAATGGCGCTTTAGGGTTTTGAGGACGCTTTAAGGCAAACAACTCTTTAGTTTTTGTCATTCGCATAGGAATACTAAAAACAGCTTGCGTAAATATACCATCCAATACAGTGTCCTTACCGGTGAGCCTTGCTTTATAATGGGCACCTAAACTATTTACATAAATGCTTATAGAATCAAGATCGGCAGCTATCTTGTTGATTTTTATGTTGTGTGCCCCCTGTAAAGGGCTGTGCATAAATCCTTTAAGACTGCCATTTTCCGAACTTATTTCTAATGTCAGAATTAATTCGCTTCCCTGAAATTCAAGCAAACCATACCAATAGCCCTCAAAAGCACTGTTGTGTTGCGCTTTTAACTGAATAACAGAAACAATCAGCGTTGTAAGTACAATAAGTTTAATAGTCTTTATCTTTTAAGTTTTTTTTTCTTTTATTTAATACCAGATAAATTATTGGTAATATGCCAATGGTGTTGAAAACGGCAATGCATATATACCATGCCAATTGTTTTTTTTGTGCGGCATGCCACATGGCAATCAATTTCCAAACAGCATCCCATAATGCAAGAATAATAATTGCGCCAATGAGCACAAATCCGGTTTGTTCAATTAGGTTTTCCATAAGT
>PXBB01000146.1 GCA_003565735.1 Bacteroidales bacterium | reverse complement strand
CATTTATTAAAGCTTGGATTTCATATCTTTGTTCTAAGGTTAATTGTTTACTCATAGCAACTTTTTTGTAGGAGATTAGGGGGCTAAGATAAACATTACCCATCAAAGCAGAGAGGGGAAATCTTTTCCCTTCTTTGTTTTGAAAAATTTATTTATCTATTGCTCACCCATTTTCTCAACTGTTTATAAAAAGTTGCATTTCTAACTTGAACTTTCAAAATGACAACTATAACAAATAATAAAGTTTATGTCAAAAGATTTTTATATTTTTGACATTTGAAAAAAACATAAAAAATTTAATTTCAATATTTTATATTGACATGGAAAAAGATAACAACTCAAAGAAAGCATTTGATTCATCAGGTTTGTTTTACTATTTGATAAAATGGTACAAACCATTGATAATAGTAGTGGTAGCGGCGATAGTTCTATCCTCTTTATTTTCGTCACCATGGTTTATCACCCCTAAGTACAGTTCTACGGTGGTGATGTTTCCGACAGCCAGCAATGCTTTATCGCGGGCACTATTAAGCGAACGCACCGGTGGCAAACAGGATATACTGGAGTTTGGCGAACAAGAACAAGCCGAACAACTTCTTCAGATATTAAATTCCAGTGAAATTCGAGACAGAATTATTGAAAAACATGATCTGATGTCTCATTACGAGATTGATACTGCAGCACGCTTTAAAATGACCAGATTGATAAAAAAGTACGAAAAAAACATCAACTTCAAACGTACGGAATTTATGGCCGTAGAAGTCAGAGTCATGGACAAAGATCCACAAAAAGCAGCTGATATTGCTAATGATATAGCCTCATTGCTTGATACGGTAAAAAACCGTATGCAAAAAGAAAGGGCTGTTACCGGCTATGAAATTGTCAGCAATGAATACCGGCGTTTACAAAATGAAATACAGGAGATGGAAGACTCTTTGACAGAGCTCAGAAAGCTAGGTGTACACGACTATGAGCGTCAGGCACAAGTCATTTCAGAGCAGTTGGCTATAGCCATAGCTGAGAACAACTTAAGAGGTGCAGCAGCTTTACAAAATAAAATGGATGTACTAGCGCTTTATGGTGGTGCTTACGTATCCTTACGCGATGCACTCGAACACGAAAAAAAACAACTGAGTGCTATCAAAGCACGCTATGATGAAGCTAAAGTAGATGCCGAGCAAATGCTGCCTCATAAATTCGTTGTTGACCGTGCATATAAAGCTGAGCGTAAATCATACCCTGTGCGTTGGCTTATTGTAGCTGTAACCACCTTTGTAAGCTTTTTTCTCGCTGTATTATGCATCATGATTATTGAAAACTTCAACCGCTTTAAAAAAGATTTTGAAAAAGTCAAAACAAGCTAAAGCGTCAAACTCCAAGATATGCAAAACCATAACCAATTCAACAATTTTAACTTACTTAAAACAACGCTTCAATGGTGGCGTCCGCTGCTTATTGTTTTTGTAGCTGCTGTTGCTCTATCAGCGTTGTTGTCATCGCCACTTTTTATTAAGCCGAAATTCAAATCTTACGCCATAGTTTATCCTTCAAACATTATACCCTACTCCACAGAAAGCCAAACGGAACAGATGTTGCAAATATTTAAAAGTGATGACATAAGAGACAGCATCATTGATTTTTTCAACTTAGCTGAACATTACCATATTTCCCCATCCTCAAAGCACTATTATTCAAGTATCATAAGAAAATACAACCGCAGCGTAAGAATTCGTAAAACAGAGTTCGAGTCTGTGCGTATTGAGGTGCTTTCTCATGATGCAGAAAAAGCCAGTGCAATGACAAAAAAAATTATAAAATTATTCAACAGAAAAGTTAGGCAGATGCACCGGGAAAAAGCTAAAGAGGTTTTGATTATAGCACAAAAGCAGATGCAAAATAAACAAAAACAAATAGACTCTGTTTCGTCATTAATTAACGCAATGGGTGCTGAGCATAACATCCTTAATTTTGAAGCCCAGGTTAAAGAAGTCACCAGAGGTTATCTGGGAACTGTTGATGGTGCAGGAGCTGCACGCATAAATAAGCAGGCTGTGATACAAATGAAAGAAAATCTTGAACAGCATGGTGCTCAATTTATGTTGCTAAACAATGTTTTAGAAGGTCTTATTAAACAATACATTGAACACAAGAATGACTATGAAACGGCATTAAGAGATGTAGAAAAGCAGCTTACTTACACCAATATTGTAAGCAGCCCTTTTCCGGCCGATAGAAAATCATATCCTATACGCTGGCTTATTGTATTCATTGCAACATTATCTGCATTATTTATAGCTGTTTTAATCATTGTTTTTATAGAACATTCAAAAAAAAGTAACATTGAACGGATTCACTGAAAAACAAAAAACATATTTTTTCTATACGGTCTGTGCTTTGTTTATAATAATAAACTCATTATTAATAGCGCAGGAGTTTTTTTATTTTAGTTTTATACCATTTGTATTACTCGTGGGATTTATGATGGTATATTACCTTGACAAGCTTTTATTACTGATTGCTTTTCTTACCCCGCTGGCTGTCAGAATAGGTAATCCTGACCTTAATGTAACTATGGCTTTGCCCACCGAGCCGATGATGTTTGCTATACTGTTGCTTTTTATCATAAAGTTGTTTTATGACAGACATCTTTTCGACAGCTCTTTTATACGACATCCGGTAACCATTGCCATTATTATAAATCTATTGTGGATTTTTTTCACCTCACTAACAAGCGTTATACCTATAGTATCCTTTAAATTTCTGACGGCTCGTTTGTGGTTTGTTGTATCTTTTTTCTTTTTTGGGGTACTACTATTTAAGGATTATTCAAACATAAAACGTTTTTTATGGCTTTTTAGCATCCCGCTAGCAGGTGTTATTCTTTATATCACAGCACAACATGCACAGAATGGATTCGATAGGCAGGTTGGCACCTGGATTGTCAGGCCTTTTTTTAATGATCATACCGCGTATGCAGCTGTCATTTCTTTGTTCATCCCTGTAACCTTAGCTCAGGTTTTTAACTCAAAAAATATGCGCAGTCTGCGCTTTATTGCTTTGCTTATTTTTACCATTCTTATCGTGGGCGTATTACTATCTTATAGTCGTGCTGGTTGGGTAAGCCTGGCTGCTGCATTTGGTATTTTTCTAATTCTCAAGTTCAAAATTGATTATAAAATAATCTTTTCTATTGCTGTTATTTTGGTTGGTTTATTTTTCATTTTCAAGACGGAAATAATCATGGAACTTGAAAAGAACACACAGGATTCGTCGGGTCAATATGCGGAACATGTACGCTCTATTTCTAATATTTCTACAGATGCCTCAAATCTTGAGAGGTTAAATCGCTGGGCTGCAGCTATGCGTATGTTTAAGGAAAAACCAATACATGGATGGGGGCCGGGAACGTATCAGCTCGTTTACGCTCCTTTTCAGTATTCCAAAGAAAGAACTGTTATAAGTACCAATGCCGGAGATTTGGGTAATGCACACAGCGAATATATAGGCCCTTTATCGGAATCGGGACTGCCGGGAATGATCAGCTTTATTTTTATTGTCATTTTTGTTATCTACACCGGGCTTAAGGTTTATAAAAGAACTCCAAATCCGGAAGTAAGGCTTTTATCTTTTGGTTTACTTCTTGGACTCATCACATACTTTACGCATGGTATTATGAATAATTTTTTAGATACCGATAAAGCTTCCGTACCATTTTGGGCTATGATTGCCATCCTGGTTGCACTGGATATTTATCATAAAGACAAGAAGTACGATAACACACCTTCAGCAAAGCATTAAATTTGTTATTTTGTCATCAGTTCTTCTACAAGCTTTGGCACACCTATACTGGCTTTTTTAATTATTTTTTTCAGATTTTTAACACCAAAAGCAGGCGCATCGTTCGGGTCGATAAGGTATTTGGGAATATCATAGCGGGCATAATTTAAAAGTCCGGCCGCAGGATACACATTAAGTGATGTTCCAATAACCACAAATATGTCAGCTTCTTCTGCAATTTTTGCAGCATCAGTTATTAAAGGCACGGCTTCACCAAACCAAACAATATGGGGTCTAAGCTGAGAACCTTTTTCGCATGTGTCGCCAATTTTTACCTCACAGTTTTCCTGATTCAACTCATAGACTAAACTTTCATCAATAGTACTCCTTACTTTCTTAAGCTCGCCATGCAAATGCAATACTTTTGAAGACCCTGCCCTCTCGTGCAAATCATCTACATTTTGAGTAATAATATGGACATCATACTTTTTTTCTAATGCCACCAGTGCATGATGGGCAGCGTTAGGTTCTACTTCAAATAGCTGCTTTCGCCGGGCATTATAAAAACGCGTTACCAAAGCCTGATCTTTATGCCATGCTTCAGGAGTAGCAACATCCATTATGTCATACTCTTCCCATAAGCCACCACTGTCTCTGAAGGTTTTAATACCACTTTCGGCACTTATTCCGGCACCTGTAAGAACAACAATTTTATCCATGTATTTTTTTATTTTTTTGATTGAAAAAATGGACAGTATGTAAAACTTATTATTATTTTTACAACAAAATTAATAAATAATCTAAAATTGTGCAAAATAACCCACTAAATATAAAAACCTATAATAAAACACAAAGTATGAAGAATTTTGATTTAAAACTCAGTAACCTTGACGAACTTTTTCCCTCAAATTTCACACAAGAACAGATGGCCAAAGCGAAAACAGTTTTTTTGAAACGGCTGGCCCTTAATGCACATAAATTTTACAATGGTAAAATGCAAACTGTACCAAAAGCTCCTGTCCCTGGATTCAACTGGTTCAACGTATGGTACACACCGGGTGTTTCTGCGGTATCAACATCCATAAGAGCTCAAAATGACGCTTCCTATGAGCTCTCCAATAGGGGCAACCTGGTGGCTGTACTCAGCGACTCAACAAGAGTTTTAGGCGATGGCGACTGTACGCCTCCAGGCGGTTTAGGCGTCATGGAAGGCAAAGCTTTTTTAATGAAGTATTTAGGGGGTGTAGATGCCATTGCTCTTTGCGTTGACAGCAAAGATGAAAGTGGGCAGAACAGTCCCGAAAAAATCATTGAATTTGGGAAAATGGCTCAGCACAGCTTCGGGGCTATAAACCTGGAAGACATAGCCCAACCCAATTGCTATAAAGTCCTTGATGACCTTACTGAAATGTGTGATATTCCGGTATGGCACGACGATGCTCAGGGAACAGCCTGTGTTACTTTAGCAGGTCTTATCAATGCCCTGAAGCTTGTGGATAAAAAAATTGATGATGTTAAAATTGTTTATTATGGCGCAGGCGCTTCCAATACATCCATCGCTCGTATTTGCAATGCGGCGGGAGCTGATCCTCAAAAATCCATTATGTTTGACTCCAAGGGGGCTTTAAGTATCAACCGAGAAGATATTAAAAATGACCCCAGATTTTACCGTAAGTGGGAACTCTGCCAAACGACAAACCCCGATTGTATTGAAAATATTGAGGAAGCCATGCAAAATGCAGATGTGCTTATTGCTCTTTCACGTCCAGGACCGGATGAGGTCAAAAAAAAATGGATAGCCTCTATGGCTGAAAAACCCATCGTTTTTGTATGCTCCAACCCCATCCCCGAAATATATCCTTATGCTGCCAAAGAAGCAGGCGCTTATATAGTTGCTACCGGGCGCGGCGACTTCCCCAATCAGGTTAATAATTCTCTGGGTTTCCCGGGTATTCTTAAAGGAGCTTTACTTGTGCGCGCCCGCAAGATTACAGATAATATGGCCATCGCTGCCGCTGAATCGCTGGCTAAATTTGCTGAGGACAGAGGTATAAACCCTGAAAACATCACCGCCACAATGGATGAAGCCGGCGTTTTCCCACACGAAGCAGCCGATGTTGCCATGCAAGCACAAAAAGATGGCGTCGCACGTATTAAGATGAGCTGGCAGGAAGCTTACGACAAGGCAGATGCTGACATAAAACATGCCAGAAAATTAATTCATGCACTCACCGACCAGGAGTTTATTTCTAAACCACCTCAGGAAATTATTGAGGAAGCTGTAAAGTTTACTATTGATGAACTTTCAAAATAGTGTTTTATTGATTCACACCTTTTGAGGGGAATCAAACTATAGTTTATTTTTTATTTCTACTATTCTAAATGTTCCATCACGATATCTTTAAGGTCATGGCTACGCTTGGTAAAGATAAAACGTGCTCTGGAAAAATTATCGACCGGCCAACCTTGCCATAAGACATAATTCCCATAATGATCTTTGGTATTATACACCGCATGTGTATGATTATCAAACTCCCATGTCATTTGATTGCCTGTTCTATCAATTTCAACAAAAACATCCATAAACTTATGATACACTACAATGTCAAGGTAATCGTTCGAAATACCGATAATATCCAGCAGTGTGGTAAGCGCTTTCTGACCGGGCAATCCTTCCAGTTTCATTTCAATAGTAAAACGTGTTTGAACACCGCCTCCAATAAAAAACTCACCGCCATTAAAACTAAGCTCTGCATAGTTGAAAACCTGATCAATTTTAGAGGCTATTTCCGTGTACTTATTGTCGCCGTAAACAATATACATAAACATGGGGCCTGCTGTAGAAATTACAGTATTATCGCTGCTTAAATGAAAGCCGACTACAGGGAAACTTATTTTCGAAAGAATATCATTGCCCGCTGCATCGTAAGCTGCCGTAACTTCCCAAACGCTTTCCATTTGAGATTTGGTAGGAATTTCTTCTTCAATTTCACAGGAACTAAAAAACACCAGCACAAGTATTAATAAACTTGTGGGTAACAGTTTAACAAAAGTTATATTCATTTTTTTTTTGATTTTATTATATCTAAAACACTTATCAAATTTCATGCAATTTTACTATTTTTTTTGGACATGCTTCAAAGTTAATAAATTTAACGGATTTATGCCCAGCCCAGAAATGTTCTTTTGGGAAAAGCGTAAGACCTCATCATAATAGAGAACTACCACAGGCGCCTTCTGCATAATTAAGTTATCCATTTCTCTGTACAACTCATACCTTATGGAATCATCTACAATACCAAGACTTTTTTCGTACAAGGCATCAAACTTATCGCTTTTGAAATGTGTGTAATTCGGGCCGGCAGGCGTAAAATTAGGACTGTAAAAGAGCGACAGGTAGTTTTCTGCATCGGGATAATCGGCAATCCACGACCCTCTAAAGAAGTTAAGGTCAGACCGGGCAATAAGTTCTCTAAGCGTCCCCGGTGGCAGCACATCAATGCGGATCTGAATACCAATTTCATCCAGTGCACTTTGAATGTATTGGGCAAGGTCAAGATAGGAAGCATTGGTACTCAATGTTATGGGCGGCAAACCCTTTCCATTGGGAAACCCCGCCTCAGCCAACAAACGGCGCGCTTTGTCGGGATTGTAGTCGTAACCTTTTACAATATCGCTATCAAAAGCCGGCATCCCCGAAGGTATAAAGCCCGATGTAGCAGGAATGCCCACATTATTTCTCAAAAACAACATCATTCGGCTTCTATCGAAGCCATAATTAATTGCCTGCCTGATACGCTTATCAAAAATGGGGCTTTCTACGGATAAAGGTAAGCTGTCGTTAACCAAAAACCCGAGATATTCTGTATTCAGGTATGGTGCTTTTTTCAAACGAATGCTGTGGGCATATTTAGGATTGAGATCACCACTTCGGGTAAGCAGCTCATCTTTGTATGAGGCATCAATGCCGGACAGGAAATCAATATTTCCTTTGATAAACTCAAGAAAAGCCGCTTGTTTATCAATGATAAAAGTAATACTAACAGCATCAAGATAAGGCAGGCGCTGCCCTTGACTGTCAAATTCAAAATAATGGTCATTTTTGAGCAAAACCAGTTTAACACCTTCGCGCCAATATTTAAAACGGAAGGGGCCGGTACCTATAGGATTTCTTCTAAAGTCACGACCATAATACTCAACAATTTCCCTGGGCACAACGCTGGCATACTGCATGGTAAGAATCCCTAAAAAAGGCGGAAAACTTCTTGACAAGCGCACTACAAAAGTTGTATCATCGGGTGCTGAAAAAGCAAAACCGCCATCTTCAGTGTGGGCAACACTATTAAAAACCCATGAACCGGGCGATGCTATTTTGTCATCAACAATACGGCTGAGGCTATATACAAAGTCAGAAGCTTTGACGCGTCTTCCTTTGCCCCCTTCAAACAAGTAGTGGTCGTGAAAATATACATCATCACGCAAATAAAATGTATATGTCAAACCATCTTCATCTATATGCCATTTTTTAGCGATAGATGGCTTTATTTCAAGCTGGTCATTAAGTTGTAACAGGCTGTTAAAAATTTGATTGACGCCCCAAATATTTGCTTGGTTGCGCGCAAAAGCAGGGTCAAGTGAGGTGATGTTGGCAGACTCGTTATATCTGAAAACCGTTCTGTCGTCTGTGCTTTCAGGATCTGTTTTGCAGCTTAGTAAAGAAATACAAAGCCCGACAAAGACAGCACTTATCCCTTTTTTGAAGAAAAAATTAAACATGTATTTTATGCTTTTTTAATAATCTCCAAAGCTTTAGCTTTGGCTCTGTTGAAGCCATCAAGATAGACACCTCCGGCTGTAGCAAAAAAAGCTTGCCCACCACCACCTCCTTTTATTTCTTTGGCAATCTCTTTGATGATAGCAGCAGCATTTAGCTTGCCGGAAGCGACTAGAGCATCACCAATCAATAAGCTCAGGTTTATTTTATTATCTTTAACAGTACCCAGCAAAAGGATCAGATTATCGTGCTCTGCTTTCAATGCAAATGCCAGATTTTTAACACTTGCCATATCCAACGGTACTTGCTTAGCGACAAAATCAACACCGTTGATATGTTCTTTGGTTTCGAGCAAATCTTCTTTCAAACGGTTAACTTCCTTATTTTTGAAAGACTCAATTTCCTTTTTCAAAGATGTGTTTTCTTCAATAAGAGCCTCCACAGATTTTTTGACATCTTTCGACCTGTTAAACATTTCTGACAGTACGCCAACAGTTTCCTCGAAGGCATTAAGATATGCCAGTGCATAAGACCCCGTAAGCGCTTCAATTCTACGGGTTCCTGCAGCAATGGCTGTTTCTGAAACGATTTTAAAAATGGCTATTTCGCCTGTAGCCTGAACATGCGTACCTCCACACAGTTCGGCTGAATAGTTTTTGTCGAAAGCAATAACCCTTACATTATCCTCGTATTTTTCTCCGAAAAGAGCTACCGCACCCATTTTCATAGCTTCTTTATAGGATAAATCGCGCATGTCGCTTACGGCTATATTGTCTCTTATTTTTTGATTTACCAAAGATTCAACCTGTTTTATTTCATCGACAGTCATCCGTTCAAAATGCGAAAAATCAAACCGAAGCCTGTTATGCATAACAAGAGATCCCTTTTGCTCAACATGGGGACCCAAAACTTTTTTTAATGCCGCATGAAGCAGGTGTGTTGCCGAATGGTGTGCCGCAATGTCTTTCCGCTTATCTACATCTACATATGCCATGAAAGTTCTTTTAAGGTCACGTGGCAGCTCTTTGCTGCAATGGATAAACATGTCGTTTTCCTTAATGGTGTCAACAATAAGGATTTTCTCTTTTTCACTTTCAATATAACCCGTATCCCCTACCTGGCCACCGGATTCAGCATAAAAAGGCGTCGTATCAAAAACCAACTGATAGCTTTCGTCATTTTTGGCAGTTAGTTTTCTGAATCTAAGAATATTTATATTCGCTACGGTATGTTCATAGCCCACAAACTCTGTTTCTTTTTGGGGGCCTAACTCAACCCAATCACTTATTTCTATGTTAGCAGCTTTTTTGGAGCGGTCTTTTTGAGCTTTCATACAAGAGTTAAAACCGGCCATGTCCACTTTCCAGCCATCTTCTTTGGCCATCAATGCAGTAAGGTCAACAGGAAAACCATAAGTATCGTACAACTCAAAAGCAAATTGACCTTCAATCACTTTTTGACTGTTATTATGGTTTTTGCTGACATAGTTGTCATATTTAGCTAAACCCAGCGATAGGGTTTTTAAAAAAGATTTTTCTTCCTGCTCAATAATTGTTTTAATAAAATCTTTCTGAGCAATTATTTCAGGGAACACCTCTCCAAGTTGTTCCGTCAAAGTATCAACTAAAAGAAAGATAAAAGGTTGTTTGATGCCCAAAAATACGTATGCATAACGTATGGCTCTGCGCAAAATACGCCTGATAACATAACCTGCTTTAACATTAGAGGGCAGTTGACCATCGGCAATGGCAAAAGTTACAGCTCTGACGTGGTCGGCTACAACGCGCATCGCAACATCCTGCTTGTTGTCACGGCCATACTTCAAAGAGGCTATTTGAGCAATTTTATTGATAAGTGGCATGAAGCAGTCGGTATCGTAATTAGATTTAACGCCTTGAAGAACCATACATAAACGCTCGAAGCCCATACCGGTATCTACATGTCTGGCTTTTAGCTTTTCAAGGCGTCCATCTGCCATTCTGTTAAACTCTATAAAAACAAGATTCCAAACCTCTATAACAAGCGGGTGGTCTTTGTTAACCAGCGACTTCCCGTCAACAGCCTGTTTCTCTTTGGCGTCTCTAATATCAATATGGATTTCAGAACATGGACCGCATGGCCCCTGATCACCCATTTCCCAAAAATTATCCTTTTTGGAGCCAAAAATAATACGATCTTCGGACACGATATTTTTCCATACCTCCAAAGCCTCATTATCAGACTCCAAATTTTCTGCCTCATCACCACCAAAAACAGTAACATATAACATGTCTTTATCGATATGACACACTTCGGTAAGAAACTCCCATGCCCAGGATGCCGCTTCCTTTTTAAAATAATCGCCAAAGGACCAGTTGCCTAGCATTTCAAACATTGTGTGGTGGTAGGTATCATGCCCTACTTCTTCCAGGTCGTTGTGCTTGCCCGAAACTCTCAGACACTTTTGTGTGTTGGCAACCCTTTTATTAACAGGCTCTTTGTTGCCCAAGAAAAAGTCTTTAAATTGATTCATTCCCGCATTAGTAAACATTAATGTCGGGTCATTTTTTAAAACCATTGGCGCGGATGAAACAATACGATGCTGCTTTTGTTTAAAAAAATTAAAAAAAAGTTCTCTGATATCTTTAGATCTCATAAAGGCTGTTTTTATCGGATGTAAAACCTTGTGTTTTAACTTTATTTAATATATTGCGTACTTATTTGGTGTTGCAAATTTAGTTTATTTTATTATTTTTGCAGCAAAATAAATATTCTTTAACGGTTGTCACAAACATTAATTCCTTAGTAACAGCGGTTTAGAAGCAACAAAAATATGGCACATAACAAGTATCACTTCGACCCCAAGTCGTTAACTTTTAAAAAAGTCAATCGTTCATTTAGAGACATTTTACGTAAAGTCCTGTACATATTTGCTGTAGTCCTTGTATTTTCAACAATAGCCATTTTTATGGCATTTTATCTCATCGACTCACCCAAAGAAAAAGCATTAAAACGTGAAATAGCACAATTCCGAGCTCAGCACAAAATAGTAAGCGAAAGGCTGGATATTATTCAAGATGTATTAAACGACATACGCGAACGCGACGACAATATTTACCGCATCATTTTTGAAGCCGAACCAATATCCGAAGCAGAAAGAAAAGCTGCTGTTGGTGGTGTAAACCGTTATAAAGCATTAGAACACTATGACAATGCCGATATTTTAATACAAGTCGCATCCAGACTGGATAATATTTCACGTCAATTGTATGTACAGTCCAAATCATATGATGAGGTTTATGAAATGGCTATTAACAAAGCCGACATGCTGGCCTCTATACCTTCTATAGTTCCGGTATCCAATGTCACTTCCAGGTTGGTTTCCGGTTTTGGCTACCGCATCCATCCCATATATAAAACTATGCGAATGCACACAGGCATTGACTTTACAGCACCTATAGGCACCCCCGTATATGCAACCGGCAATGGTGTTGTAAAACGCATTAATCGCCGAAATTACAGCGGCTACGGAATTGTTTGTGTTATAGACCATGGCTATGGCTATGAAACACTCTATGCACACCTTAACAAACTCAATGTGCGCCCCGGACAGAAAGTAGTTAGAGGCGAAGTCATAGGCTATGTAGGCAACACAGGCCTCTCAGCAGGGCCTCACTTACATTATGAAGTGAGAAAAAACGGAAGACCTGTCAACCCTGTTAATTTCTTTTATAATGATTTAACACCAGAAGAGTATGAACTTATCATTGAGATGGCCTCAAAAGTAAACCAAGCCCTTTCGTAACTCCTACTTCAAAGTAAATTTTCTGACTGATTTTTATAAAAAAACCGATTCATTTGGAGTTTTAAATTTATGACGAAACTCCGACAGATACTCTTGCGTTAATTTACTTTTGATACTGAACCTGCTGAAGGCGTACTGATAATACCCAACTGAGGATGTCCTGCATAAAAAACACTGCTGCCCCCCTGGGCAGTTGCCGAAAGAAAATCGGTTGCCCATACTTTTGCTTTTGAAGCATTGTAAGCTTGTACATTACATTTTTTAGTCGGAAATGCAGAGGCATCTAATTGGCTGCCTGCATTAAGCTTGAAATAAGAATCTGCCGCTTGCCCTCTTATAATGGTTTGCGAACCGCTACGTGTGAAAGACTCTAAAGTGTTTAGATCGGTGTTGAAATCAGCCAAACTACCACTCTCAACCGTCAAACTTAGGGTTTCCCCTTGCAGCAAGCCTTTCGTCATAACGCTGGCACCCCCTGTGACATTGATGACTTCTATTTGATTGAAAAATATATGTACGCTTGCATCATATGACTTGAATCTTTTTTTACCCGGCAAGTATAATATACCATCATATACCTCAGGAACAATCAAACTGTGAAAATTTTCATCTAATGTAACATGAGCTCTGTTAAAGCTATCCTGCTCAAGCACAACATGAAAAGGGCCTGTTATGTTTATGACATTAAATGTATCTAAATCATAAATTAAAGTGGTTTTTTCTCCACTTTCGGAAACTTTAATAAATTGCATTTCTTGTTTGATATAAAAAATGATGCCGAGTACCATCAACAAGTGAGCTATAAATAGCAACATTAAAATTTTTAAACTTTTTTTCATATTATTAAGGTTATGTATTTTTAAGATTATTTATTTATTTTTAATCATTTCTTCATAATACTTCTCTAAATCTTCACATTTTAAATTGAGCAAAGACATATTATTAAAAAAAGCAGGCAACTGGTGGGCATAAAAATCTTCGCGTTTATACATCAAAGCTTTATTATAGCCATCTTCTGCGACAAAAAACCCAAGACCTCTTTTATTGTAAATAATGCCTTTTTTTTGAAGAAAATCGCAGGCTCTGTTTGCGGTATTGGGGTTGACTTCAAATGAAACAGCTATTTCTCTGACAGCAGGTATTCTGTCA
Source organism: Bacteroidales bacterium (assembly GCA_003565735.1). Classification (GTDB taxonomy): domain Bacteria; phylum Bacteroidota; class Bacteroidia; order Bacteroidales; family PXBB01; genus PXBB01. Next base: position 18,993 of record PXBB01000146.1, on the reverse strand, counting down.
TTATTCTGCCATTGCCGTGTAAGTATTTTTTCGCAAATACGCTCGGCAATTTGTAGATAAATAGCTTTATTCTCAATAAACTCCATAACTATGCTTCTCTTTCATTAAAACGAATCCAGGCTATGAATAATAAAAACACTGACTGCATTATCAGGGGTATAGAAGAATTAAAAAATCTCATATCCTCACCTATGTTGGCAAATAACGAATCGGATACATGCACATTAGGGTCTGCCAATAAACTGAAAGGCTTAACAATAATTATAAATAAAAACACAAAGCTTATTATGATTATAAAGCCCCAAACAATTGAAGTCAGCAAAGTTTTAAAAAAGGCTGCTTTCTTAAACCAAACAGCACCCAGAAAGTAAATGGAATGATACCCAAAAAACAATAACAATAAATTTGCTGAATAATTTTGCGCCAAAAGATTAAAGAAAACAAATTCCTGAGAGAAAAGCATAACGGAGATAAGTGCCAAAATTAACGAAGCTACCGTCAATAATAAAATGGCAGCAATAATAAAAACTACAAATGATATGAACCATGCCGAGAGGAACTTTTCTAAAGGTGAAGCAGGCAGGCATATATATTGAAAACTTTTTGCATAGGTTCCCATTTCAGAAAACGCCATAGACGCAAAAACACAACCCATTACAAAAAATGAGAAAAAGCCGTAGCTGAATAAAGTATTATACCAATTATAACCCTGCGTAAATATCAACTGCAAAAGAGCAACTAAAAACACAAAAGATATTACCGAAATCATGGCTATAAGCCATGTCTTTGCCATCAATACCTTTTGTCTGTTCAGCAACAATGCAAAGCGCTTAAAGCTAAATATTTCCGTTTTCATTTATCCCTCCTTTGATGTATTGGTTAATAAAATCTCCTTTTTTGATAATGCCATTGAACAACAATTCAAAATCAATACGACCAGGCTGCCCTTGGTTTTTTGATATACATGCCCAACCACCAAAGACCTCTTCGCCATAAAACACATTATCATCTTTTTGTTCTAAAAGTTCAAACTTTAGTTTATCCGTTATCATCGCAACAGACTCATTAAAAATAAGCTGCCCCTTGTGAATAATTAACATATGGTCAATAATGCTGGACAAATCGCGTGCCTGATGTGTTGAAACTAATACGCAGCGATGGCTGTTCATGTATTTGACCATAATTTTACGAAACTGGCTCTTTGATGGAATATCCAATCCGTTTATGGGCTCGTCCATCAACAATACGGAAGTGTTTGTGGCTATGGCAAAAGCAATCAAAAATTTCTTCTTTTGACCATACGATAAATGTGAAAGCTGCATTTTTTCATCAATTTCAAAATCGGCTAAAACGGATTCCAATGTTTCCTTACAAAACTTTTTATAAAAACAGCTGTGTATGGCGACATACTTTTTAATGCTTACAGCAGGCACGAAAACCTCTTCCGGAATGACATACAAATCGCCCAACATGTCAACATGGCGTTTGCGCGCCTGATAACCCAGCGTAAGCACTTGCCCGCGATGAGGTGTTAACAAACCTCCTATCAAACGTATGAGCGATGTTTTGCCGGCACCGTTAACTCCAAAAAGCCCATAGATGTGCCCTGACTCGAGTTTTAAACTCAAGTTCTCAAACAAAGGCACTTTTTTTTGATAACCAAAATGCAACTGTTCCAAATGTATCATAATTATAAAAATTAACTAGTGTATTATTTTACTAAGACACTACAAAGGTAATTATTTTTTTTAATATCACATTTTTCTTTCAAAAAAAAAGCCATTTTAAGGTATTATTGTAAATTTGCTTTTTTATTTAAAAAACATAAAAGGAAAATAGTGATGCAATCAACAAAATACATTTTTGTAACGGGGGGTGTCGTATCATCTTTAGGCAAAGGTATCATTGCGGCTTCACTTGCTAAGTTATTACAATCACGTGGTTTTAATGTAACCATACAAAAGCTGGATCCTTACATCAACATTGACCCCGGTACACTAAATCCGTACGAACATGGTGAATGTTATGTAACAGATGATGGTGCAGAAACAGACCTTGACCTGGGTCATTACGAGAGGTTTTTAAATACACCAACATCACAGGCCAACAATGTAACGACAGGTCGCATTTATCAATCTGTTATTGAAAAAGAAAGACGTGGTGATTATTTAGGAGAAACCGTACAAATAATTCCTCATATTACTGATGAGATTAAGTATCGCATAATGCTGTTGGGGCAGGATAATAGGTTTGACTTTGTTATTACAGAAATTGGTGGTACCGTTGGTGATATTGAATCGCTGCCATATATTGAAGCTGTGCGTCAGATGCGCTTTGAAAAGGATAAGGACTGCCTTGTGGTACACCTCACTTTAGTTCCTTTTATTGCTGCAGCCGGCGAACTTAAAACAAAGCCTACACAGCACTCTGTAAAAACACTTCTTGAACAAGGACTTCAACCCGATATTTTGGTCTGTCGTACTGAAAAGCCTATCAATGAAAGCTTGAAAGAGAAAATTGCTCTTTTTTGTAACGTCAGATCAGAAGCTGTTATTGAATCAATAGACACCGATTCTATATACAATGTTCCCATTTTGATAAAAAAGGAAAGACTTGATGAGGTGGTGCTTCAAAAAATGAATCTGCCCACACAACAAAAACATGATCTGGGTAAATGGGAAAATTTTCTAACACGTTTACGCCAGCCGAAAAAAAATGTTAAAATCGGGCTGATTGGTAAATACGTTGAACTGCAAGATGCATATAAATCAATTCTTGAAAGTATTATACACGCAGGTGCTAAGAATAATTGCAAAGTTGATGTAGAACTTATCCATTCAGAGAGCCTTAACTATGAAAATGCCAGCGAGAACTTAAAAAGCCTTAAAGGCATCATTGTAGCACCGGGTTTTGGAGAAAGAGGCGTTGAAGGCAAAATTGCCGCCATTAAGTATGCCCGTGAACATCATGTGCCATTTTTTGGCATCTGTTTAGGCATGCAGTGCGCTGTTATAGAATTTGCACGTCACGTTCTTAATCTAAAAAATGCACACACTACAGAGATATTACCCAACGCAGAACATCCTGTAATCTCAATTATGGAAGACCAGAAAAAAGTAGCTTGCAAAGGGGGTACTATGCGTCTGGGAGCATACAGTTGCAAGATAAAGAACAAAACGAAACTCAGCAACATATACCGCACAGAAATAATTCAGGAAAGGCACAGGCACAGATATGAGTTTAACAATGAATATCTCGAAAAATTTGAAGCCAAGGGGATGCTGCCATCAGGTATTAACCCTGTTAATAATCTGGTAGAAGTTATTGAACTCAAAAACCACCCCTGGTTTATTGGCGTACAATTTCACCCTGAGTATAAAAGCACAGTAGATAATCCCCACCCACTTTTTGTTGATTTCATAAAGCACATCGTAAACTAAGACCATCCCATTTTCTACTTTTTTTCAATTTTAAAGCTAATATTTCCATGTTTTAGTATATCTTTGGCATCCAAATAAATCTTTTATTTTTTTTTATAAAAATGGACAGAAACACAGTTATAGGCTTTTTGCTTATTGCAGCCATACTTATCGGTTGGAGTTACTTTACAGCCCCCAGTCAGGAGGAAATTGAAGAAATGCGGCGCAGACAGGATTCTATTAGGGTAGCTAAAGCCCTTGAAGATTCTTTGAGACAAATACAAATTGCAACAGACACATTTGCTGTAGCCGATACCGGAGCTATAGACACCAAAGAGGTGCAAGCAACTGAAGCAGCCCGCCCATCAAGCGAACACCTTGGCATTTTTTCGAATGCAGCAATAGGTGAAGAAGAAAAGACCACTATAGAAAATGAATATATAAAAGCTACTTTCTCGAACAAAGGGGGTCGGATTTACAGCATTGAACTTAAAGATTATAAAAGATACAACGGCGAGCCACTTAAACTCTTTGAAGGGGATACCAACTTGTTTAACCTGACATTCTTTGCGGGTAACAGAGCCATCAATACCGAAGAATTGTTTTTCGAAACACGCATTAACAAAGAAACAGGTCTTGATAATCTAAGCACATCCGAAAACACGGCTGTGGCCATTTCATTTTTACTGTTTCCCGATAATGTACTAAACGACACGACACTTACCGACACATTAGCAGAAACAGCACACAGATCATATTTAGAATTTGCCTATACCCTGCACCCTAAATCTTATAATCTTGATTTTGCCATCAATTTTGTAGAGATGCAGAATATTGTTGCCGCAAATACTTCATACATTAATTTTGACTGGAGTAACACCACGCCCAGTCAGGAAAAAAGCCTTAGAAATGAAAGGTCTGCCACCACTGTTTACTACAATTTTCTTATTGAAGATATTGAACATATACCCGAGCGTAGAGATGACATTAGAACTTTAAACAACCAGCTCAAATGGGTAGCATTCAAGCAACAGTTTTTTTCATCCATCATTATTGCCAACCAAAGCTTTTTGAATGCAGAAGTTGAAACAAAAACCGACCCCGAATGTGAAAATTATGTGCGCACATTAAGAGCTTCTTTAGGCTTGCCCTACGAAAATAAGCCTTTGCATCAAATCAACATGCAATTTTTCTTTGGCCCCAACCACTTCAACACCCTTAAGGCACAAGAAATGTCCTTCGAGAAGCTGATACCCTTAGGATGGGGTATTTTCTCATGGATTAACCGTTTTGCTGTAATTCCTGTTTTTAATTACCTCGACAGTTTCAATTTAAACTATGGGTTAATCATATTGATTTTGACTGTTTTAATAAAAATCATACTGTTTCCCATAGCCTATAAAACTTATGCATCATCTGCTAAAATGAGACTGTTAAAACCTGATATAGAAGAAATAAACGCCAAGTTTCCCAAAAAAGAAGATGCCATGAAGAAACAGCAAGCTGTTATGGGTCTTTATAAAAAGGCTGGCGTTAATCCCATGGCAGGCTGTTTACCCATGCTTTTACAATTACCTATTTTGATTGCTATGTTCAGGTTTTTTCCTGCCTCTATAGAGTTAAGACAGGAAGCTTTCTTATGGGCTGACGACCTTTCAACCTACGATTCTATTTTGGATTTGCCCTTCTCCATTCCTTTTTACGGTTCGCATGTCAGTTTATTCACATTACTAATGACCGTATCAACAATCATATACACCAAAATAAACATGCAAATGATGGGTACATCCAACCAGATGCCCGGAATGAAAGCCATGATGTATATGATGCCGGTTATGTTTTTGGGCATTTTCAATAATTTTGCATCTGCTCTCAGTTATTATTACTTCCTGACTAACATTATCACCTTCCTGCAAATGTTTGTATTCCGCTATATTATTGACGAGGAAGCTTTAAAAAAGAAAATTGAAGCCAATAAAAAACGGAAAATTACGGTAAAGAAATCCGGATTTCAAAAAAAATTGGAGGAGATGGCTAAGCAAAAAAGTCAAAGGCAAAAACAAAAGGCAAAAAGATAAATCTCACAGCCATAGCAAACGCCCTGGCTACTTATCTTGGCTCTTTATACAACGTACTGAATAAGCCAAATCTTTTTTGATATAGTTCACTAACAAATTTTTGTTGACATTATTAGCGCGAAAGTACCAGACGTCATTTAAAATGTGTGGATAGGGTGTACTGGTCCACCAGAAGCCATACTCCTCTAAATGCGAAAAGCTACCATCTGCTAAGCGGTTGCCTCCCATCAAAGCATCGAAGCCACTTTTTCCGTCAGGGGTAATATTTTCAAAAGAAGAGCCACCCATACCCTGCAGCTCGCTTATGAGTTTTTCAAAATCCTCTTTTGAGGGTAATTCCCAACCATCAGGACATGCTTCTAAAGCTGCCGGCCAATTGTACAACACGCCATATGTCTGGAAATTTTCAATAGTCCTGACTTCAAACAAATCTTGTTTGGTGTAGTCATAAACAGCATATTGTGGTTCAACCAAACTGCCCCATTCATCAACGGGAGTCACCTCAGGAATATAACGCAGGTTCTCCGTCAACCAGCACTGATTACCTATTAAAATGGTCAGGTAGGTATAGCCCTCATAATTTATGCTGGGTAAACCGGGACATGGGTTTATGGATGTCTCCTCATTTACAACAGGGTCCTTTTTGTCTTCGTCTTTTTTGCAACTGTTAACACAGGATAAAATCAATGCTGAAATAATGATTAGGGTTAAGAAGTTTAAGTTTGGCTTCATTTTTTTATATTTTTAGTGGATACGCATTGTATTTAAAAAAAATGTCTCTAAAAAGTATAAGTTTTTCAGCTTTAAGAAACTCTTATATGTGCAAATATACAATTTTTTTTTAAAAAATAAAAATATATTGGTTTAACAGTAAATAAAATATATTGTAGTGCTATTTTTATAATTTTAATGGCGGATATGAAGCATGAATAATACAGGATTAATGACTTTCTTAAAAATTTCTGATAGCCATGGTTAAAGGTCTTACATCCGACCCATATTCAGAACCTGAAAGGTAGGGTATAAAAAAAAATAACTTGTCGCTTTTTTTTTATTAAATTTGGCCTTGTAATAATCTTATAAAAAACTATGGATCTTTCTATTGTTATTGTTAACTACAATGTGAAATTTTTTCTTGAGCAGTGTCTTATATCCGTACATAAAGCGGTGCAGGATATTAATGCCGAGATTTTTGTGGTTGACAATAACAGCGTTGACGGTTCCGTTCAAATGGTCAAAGAGAAGTTTCCAGAAGTGAAACTTATAATCAATGAAACGAATGCAGGATTTTCAAAAGCCAACAATCAAGCCATAAAACAATCAAGCGGTAAACATGTGCTATTGTTGAACCCTGATACATTGATAGAGGTGGACACCCTGAAGAAGGTGTTATATTTCGCAGAAAAGACACCGGATGCAGGTGGTGTAGGCGTTAAGATGATAGATGGCAAAGGGCAGTTTTTGCCGGAATCGAAGCGTGGCCTGCCAACGCCTGCAGTTGCTTTTTATAAGATTTTTGGTTTGTCCAGGCTTTTTCCTCGGTCAAAGAAATTTGGCAAGTACCACTTAAGTTATTTATCCAATGATCGCATCCATCAGGTAGATATTCTTTCAGGGGCTTTTATGTTATTACGGCGTGAAGCCCTTATGAAAACAGGCCTTTTGGATGAAACATTTTTTATGTACGGCGAAGATATTGACCTTTCTTATCGCATCATCAAAGCGGGCTATAAAAATTATTATTACCCCGAAACGCGCATTATTCATTACAAAGGAGAAAGTACTAAGAAAAGCAGTGTTAATTATGTATTTGTGTTCTACAATGCTATGGTCATTTTCGCCCGCAAACACTTTTCAAAAAAAAATGCCAAAGTTTTTTCACTGCTTATCCATTTAGCTATTTACCTGCGTGCCGCTATAGCTCTAACAAGTCGTTTTTTTAAGCATATTACCATGCCTTTGTGCGACGGTGTTCTTATTTTTGCCGGCATTTTAGGCATCAAAATATTTTGGCAACAAAATATGCTTAACTATGATTTTCAGTATTATCCTCAGGTTTTTACGGCAGTATTTGTCCCTGCTTACATTTTGATTTGGCTTTTTTCGGTTTACTACAACGGTGGCTACGAAAAACCTGTTAAGCTGTCAAAAAGCATACAGGGTATCATAGCAGGCACATTAATAATATTGGTGATTTACGCTTTATTACCGGAGTCCTGGCGCTTTTCCAGAGCTCTTATCATTTTAGGAAGTCTTTGGGCCATCATTGCTGTTAGCTGCCTGCGTGTTTTGTTTCATTATACAGGCATGAAAGACTTTAGGCTGGGCACTCAGGATAGAAGAATAGCTATTATAGGCAACAAAGAAGAGACCGACAGAACCAGCTTGCTTTTAAATCAGTTCTCGAAAACACCCGAAATTGTGGGCGCCGTAAGTTATCAGAACCACTACAAAGAAGCTATTGGGCATTTCGAACAAATAAAAGACATTGTTGAAATTTACAAAATCAATGAAATTATTTTTTGCGCTAAAGACATCCCTTACGACAAAATCATTGATAAAATGTCGGCACTACGCATACATGATGTTAACTTTAAAATCATCCCCCCCGAAAGCCTTTTTATTGTGGGCAGTAATTCTATCGAAGCGTCCGACAGCTTTTTTACCATCAGTATAAACCCCATTAATAAAAGTGCCAACCTGAGAAAAAAGTACACCGCCGACATTCTGTTGGCATTCTTTTTTCTGATATTAAGCCCTCTGCTTTTGTTTATTAATAAACACAAAGCCAATCTTTTCAAAAACATTTTTCATGTTTTAATCTTAAAAAAAACGTGGGTAGGTTATGCCATGCAAGGAAATGACTCAAAATTGCCTAAGCTCAAAAAAGGCATTCTTAGCCCTTTAGATGGTTTTAAATCTAAAAACATCAACGATGTCCTCGCAGAAAAAATAAACCTCATGTATGCCCGCAATTATAAACTGACAAATGATATAACCATTATTTTCAAAAATCTTAATCATTTAAGTCGAAAAAACTAATACAATTATGGCAATCATAGAAGTAAAAATACCCGAAATGGGAGAAGGTATCACAGAAGCCACCATTACCAAATGGCTTAAGAAAGAAAACGACAGCATTGTTAAAGATGAATCTTTGGTAGAAATTGCTACTGATAAAGTTGACTCGGACATACCTGCGCCTGCTTCAGGGACAATCAAGAAACTTTTGTTCAAAGAAGGTGATGTGGCCGGGGTAGGCAGTGTCATAGCTATTATTGCTACAGCCGGAGAAGAAAGCGCTGAATATGCAGCCGGTAAACCCGAAATAAGTGATGAAAACACTGCTGCGGTTTCTGATACCGAACAGCAAGCGCCCGTCAAGCCTGCCGGTGAAATGCAAAAACCTCCGACCCAAAGCACAGACAGAAGAGCTCTCTATTCGCCGCTTGTCAAAAAAATTGCCAAAGAAGAAAATGTGTCTCCAGCTGAACTGGAAACTATCAGTGGCAGCGGCAAAGATGGCAGACTCACCAAACATGACCTTTTTGCTTTTTTGAAAAACAGACAAAGCTCACAAACTACCAGTGCTGATACAGCACCGCAAAAACCGGGCATACATGGTGAGACCATAATAGAAATGGACAGAATGCGCAAAATTATTGCCGATCACATGTTACAGTCACTTCAAACATCTGCGCATGTTACTTCCTTTGCGGAGGTAGATATGAGCAGTATCGTAAAATGGCGCCAGGAAAACAAAGCTTTATTTCTCGAAAAATACAATGAAAAACTCACTTATACACACATTATATTGTATGTTGCTGCACAAGTGTTAAAAGAATACCCCATGATAAATGCCTCGGCAAAAGACGGTCAGATAACACTTAAAAAGCACATAAATATGGGCATGGCTACTGCTTTGCCTAATGGCAACCTCATTGTTCCGGTGGTTAAAAATGCCCATGTCAAAAAACTGCAAGATATAGTCATCACCGCTAATGATTTGGCTATCAGAGCACGCAACAGCAAACTGCTTCCTGATGAGATACAGGGCGGCACTTTTACCATTACCAATCTGGGAACTTTCAACACACTGACAGGAACACCTATAATTAACCAACCACAGCTTGCCATTATGTCAACAGGTGTCATCAAAAAAAGAGCGGTGGTGATTGAAACCGAAAACGGCGACCTGATAGGTGTTAAACCCATGATGTACCTATCGCTTACATACGACCACAGAGTTATTGATGGTGCTATGGGCGGCATGTTCCTCAATAGTATGGTTAAAGCCCTTGAAGATTTCAAAGGCACCACTTAAGCACATATTGTACCTTAGCCTGCATTATTCACAAAAAGAAAAAAATAATGCACAAGACTGACTATCATATGGAAACATGAATAATGCAGGTTGCAAATCATTTCCTCGATGTAATAGTCATTTTTATCAAAAATAATCCCGATGATTATACGATTAATTTATATCTTTGCAAAGAAACGTTTCATAAAATGTTACTGATTTGGGCAAGTGGTAAAGCTGACGGCAAAGAAGCGGCTACTTGAAAGACTGAATAATACAAAACAAAAAAAATATTTTTGGGCATGAAAAAAATTATTTTTCTTTTCGTTTTTATTTTTCCCGCACTCAGTGTTAAAGCTCAGTATTTAGGCGTTATTGGTGGTGGAAATATCAATTCCATTTACAACAGTAGAAATGAGCACACCACCCATAATTCTGAAAGAGCCGGGTATTCGGTAGGGATAGCATGTGATGTTTTTAAAATTGCGCCAGTACAGCTAAGAATTACAGGGCGATTTCATCAGTTCTATGGTAACATTAGTGGGCGTTCTGGTGGAATGGGAGGCGGCTCAACTTATGTTTTTGATTACAACAAGCAAAATATTTCATTCGGGCTGCATTTATTGAATAAAAGAGATGACACAAAATTACGCTACAGCCTTGGCATAGAATACTATTATCTGCTAGATGAAAAGTTTACGGGGAGCAGACGTTTTTCAAGCATGCATGCTTCAGACTTTAATACTTTTGATGAATCCAGTTACAGTCTCAGTGAAAAAGGAATAATAGCATTAACAACTTCTTTCGGTATAGAAAAAAATTTAAGCCCTACTATGTATATAATACCTCAATTAAGCTTGCACTTAGGGCTCAAAAATGAATTTTCGGAAAGCCAATATTACCTTGGAAAACCAAAAGCTTTAAGGTTTTTCTTTGAAGTAGGTATTTTTAGAAGAATAAAGAAAATATAAAAATCCATTCCTTTTTATCGAAAAATTCCAACGATTTTGACGTTCTTACGCTACAGTGCCTCAGCCGCTACCGACTTCATCGGCTGAAAACATCTTTCCCTGAAAAGTTTTGTGGTTGATTTGAAAGTTTTATATCTTTGTGGGTAGCTTGGTGGGTTAAGGCCACCGAAAGCCCGGCAGCTATCAGTTTTACACAAACATAAAAGACGACCACAGATGAAATTAACAGAAGAAATAATACGAGAAATATCGGAAAATCTTGACTTAGGAATGCGTTGCTTTTACCACCTGAAAACGGGTGAAATTGAAACAATACCTGATTTTACCAGAGCTGACTGGTTTGGCTGTGACACAGAACCATGGCAGGAAACACTGGACAAAATAGATGAAAATTGGGGGAGTTATTTCGAATTTGAAAAAATGACTTCACATGAGAGTTTCGAGATTATGGCCGATTTTGCCAAGACAGTAGATAACCAAAAATTACAAGAAAAACTTTATATGGCATTGAATAAATCCAAACCATTTCGGAACTTTAAATGGGAAATTGATGACTCAGGGGCATACAGACAAAAATGGTTTGATTTTAAAAATCAGAGATTGATTGAATTTGTAAAAACACAAATTGAAGAACATAACCAACAATTTACCGATGAATGACTAAGAATTAGAATAGAAAACTACAGCGGCAATTGAAAAAATCTAAGAAAAAATAATGGATAAACTTTAGAATTATAAGAAATAAGCCATAAACAAAGCATGAAATTGACCTGGAATTTTTACAGTGGAATAGTTGCTCCTATACTTACACTTACTGCTATTTCTATTCTGTTATTATTTGCAACTACTGATCAACTGCTTTTTTCATTTTACTTTTTCCCATTTATTTTGTTGGGAGTTGTAATGATTAATGTACTACTCTTTTGGTTAACTTACTTATCATACATAAGAAAAAAATTACCTAAAATATTTATCATTAAATGGGGAAAGATAAGTAAAAAATTGGGGCAATTATACCTTGCTATTTTGATTATAGTGACTTTTTTTAAATTAACATCAAATTTGATAACACCATTAAACCATTTCGATTATAAAGCAGATAATATTTACTGGTTGATAAGTATTTGGACATTTATAGAAATTATTCATCATTATTTTTACAAGCTTATATATGATAAAAAAAAATCTCTTTTCGAAATAGTTAATGATGATAAGAATAATAGTTTAAGTTCACCATTTGGAGGTGCAATAGGCATAGCATTAAAAAAATTGGAACGATAACACCCCTATTATTTACTTGAAATATTACAATGCGTAATAGCATAGGCTGTCCCAACAGTTAAGCCTGAAAAAAGAAATTCCCATTGTTTATCCCACACCATAAAATTTGGACCACAAGTTAGAAACAACAACAATCACAAACAGCCCAAACCAGACACCTATAATAAAAAAAAGAAGTTACATCTGACTGATGTAACTTCTTTCAATAAAAAATATCTTATTTTATTTTTTACTTAACCACCACAAACTTTTTGGTTGTTCTGTATGTGCCGGCTTCAAAAGTATAAAAATAAGTACCATTAGGTAATTCTTCTGCATTAATGGTATAGGTATGTGTACCGGCAGCTTTATGCATAGTTTCAGAAACTAACATTCTTCCGGTGATGTCATATATTTCAACTTTTACATCAACATTATTGTCTAAGGCATACGAAAAGACAGATGTTGTTGATACAGGATTGGGATAGTTTTGGCTGACGAAAACATCCTGGCTCATATTTTTAACACTTACATTTTGTGCTTCTGTTACGAGCCATCTGGTAAGGTACAAGATAAACATATCATTTGCATCATGCTGAAAGCCAAAATAGGCTTGTTGTCCGGCAAATGCAGCAGGTACATCAACAATAATATCTTGCCATACAGTATCTTGTGCAGCATTTGGAGGATTATCCGCTCGTGTGTAAATAGGTGTTTCGTTGATGAAGTCAAAATATGTCATGCCGGTTGTTGACATATAAACTTTGTATCCGTCGCTATAATCTGTATCCGGAATCAAATGTTCCCACTTAAGTTCAGCACCTGTAGCAGGAATGGTAACGGGGCCAAAATAAATCCAATTATTGGCTTGCGCCGGAGGATCGAACCATGAAGTTGATGCCCACATATACATGGTATCACCGGTGACATCATGAAGCTCGTAGAAAGGATTCCATCCTTCATTAAAACCAAATCCAACCATTGTGGGGTCTAACTGATTTCCTGTCAACTCTTCAAATTCTACACCAAAAATCGCTTCATCAGCAGGATCAGCAACATCAACATATTGTCCATCAAAATACATCAATGTATCGCCAACGGCTTTGTCATTTACCAAATTAATACTTACGCTACTTTTATCAACTTTATTAAAGCTGATGTTTTCTGACTGGCGTTTTTGTGCAAACAAAACTGAAACTGAAAAGACCAAAATTGCTAAAAATGTAATTTTTCTCATAACTCTTTTTATTTTTTAAAATTCAATTGCAAAATTAAAAAAAAAATGCACGTACACCAAACAAAATTGAAAAAAAATAAAATTTTCGAGCGTTACATTTCAAAAATACTGCTTCTTTTATTTCTATCTTTGCATTCATTAAAAGCACAATAAAATGAAAAAAAGTGTTCTTGCAGGCGTTCTTTTACTTATATATTCCGCTTCCTATGCACAAATAGCTGAAAGCACATATCGCAGTACGGACAACCCCTATTGCTGGAAGAACAGAAAGCCGCATGAAGCCTACTGGCAGCAGGATGTAGATTACCATATTAAAGCCCGCATTGATGACCAAAAAGACATATTAGAAGGCACATTAAGACTGACTTATTACAATAATTCGCCCGACACGCTGACTTATGTTTATTTTCACTTGTATCAAAACGCTTTCATTCCCGGTTCTTATTACCATCAGATCTCGCTGGATAACAACAGGCATTTGCATTTCGGAACATATCAGCAAAAAGGGCTGGGTACTGTTGTAGAAGATATTTATGTTGACGGCATAAAACATGAAGAAATGCTGGACAACACCATTATGCGTATCAACCTCTACAGGCCGATACTTAGTCAGGACTCTGCTGTTTTTGAAATGCGCTTTAAAACGTATTTTAATATTGATGGCGGTTGGGGACGTATGCGTCTTTATGAACGTTGGGGCTTCAAGCACTTTAACGGGGCGCATTTCTATCCGCGTATCTCTGTTTACGACAGCAAGTTTGGCTGGACTGCCGACCAACACCTGGTGCATGAATTTTACGGCAACTTTGGCTCCTATAAAGTAGCTCTTGATTTTCCCGCTAATTATATATTGGAAGCCACAGGCGTACTTGTTAATGAAGAAGAGGTTCTGCCCGAAGAATTGCGAAGAAAAATTGACATCAAGAATTTTAAAAACAAAGAATTCAACGCACCCCCTTCAGTCATTATTCCTTATGACAGTACAGAACGCAAAATATGGAAATACCACGCTATTAACGTCCATGACTTTGCTTTTGTAGCATCGCCTACCTACCGCCTTGGCGAGGTGGTTCATGACGGAGTAAGGTGTATCGCCATTGCCCACGAGCCCCATGCCGCTAAATGGCAAACTGCTGCACAACTTACAGCCGACATAATTGAAATATTAAACCAAAAAGTAGGACCCTATGCATACCCCAAAATGGTTGTCGCCGATGCTTTTTCCGGTATGGAATACCCTATGCTGACTATGAATCACGGCCATGCCCCCGATTATGCTTATATTTTTTCACATGAAATAGCACACAACTGGTTTTATGGAATAATAGGCTCTAATGAAACATACGAAGCCTTTATTGATGAAGGCTTTACACAATATTTAACCATATACACGCTCGAAAAGCTTTCCGAAAAGTACCAGATAGAGAGCCCACCTGACTGCCGGTGGCGAAAAAAGTTTGAAAGAGATGTGCCACTACGCGACAAACATGCCTACCTGAGATATCTGAGACATGCCATAAAAACCGATGGCGCTACTCTTAACACACACTCGGATATGTACGATACCCACAGCCCCTATGGTGAAACGTACAGACAAACCTATTACAAAAGTGCTGTAATGCTCTTCAACCTTAAATATGTGCTCGGTGAAGACCTTTTTAACAAAGCATTAAGAAGCTTTTTCAATCAGTGGCAATTTTGCCACCCTTACGCCGAAGACATGAGAGCCTCTTTCATTCATAGCTCCAACGTTGACCTGAATTGGTTCTTCGACCAGTTTCTGGAAACAAAAAAAGTGATTGATTATGCCGTTAAGGGTGTACGAAAAATTCAAAAACCCGACCTTTATGCCATCACTTTCGAAAGAAAAGGAGATATGCAAATGCCAATAGACTTCACTGTTGTTGCAAAAAATGACAGCCTTTACAAGTTTCACATTCCCAACACTAATTTTATTAAGGAAACTGAGGCTGTTGTTTTACCAAAATGGTATGGGTGGATGCACTTCAACAGGGAATATACGGCAGAGGTAGCTATAAAGGGGGGCATCAAAGATGTTATTATCGACCCCTCAGGAATTCTGGCTGATGTATATGCGCCCGACAACGCCCTAAGAAAAAATATCACCCATGGCTTCAATTTTTTAATTGAACAAACTGAAGACCCTTTAAACTATGAGATAAGCTACCGCCCGGATTTATGGTGGAATGCGCACGACGGTCTTAAAGCCGGCATTAACGTCAACGGGCACTATATGAAACATTACCATCTGGCAGACATTAGTCTATGGTATAATACCACATGGCTCCGAAGCAATGATGCATACCCCGCTGTTCCTTTGTCTTATAGTTTTAATTACAATAACCCTATAGGACGCTACCATAAACAAGCAAGAATATATTTGCAGGGTTTACACACAGAAGGCTTTCACAACTACAGTATTAAAGCCACTTACAATGTTAGAGAAAGAGATGACTACCGGCTGCAAAACAGTTTTTTCTATGCACAGGTCAAAAGTATTTACCGGCCCGATAATGCCCGCTTACACTATCTGATACATCCCCAAGAATGGACTTCCCCTGAAGCCATTGACGGTAAAGACCTGAACAATTCGCTCAGCTTAGGTTACAAGCACTTTTACAACCACAACCAACACCAGGGGATGCTCAAACTACAAACCCAAACATCCTTTTTATTCAGTCCTTACAACTTTTCGAGCTTATCGCTGACATACATCAACAATACCCAATTATCCCTGCTGCGATTCAGAAGCAGAATTTTTGGGCAATGGTCAACAGGACGTTTAATGCCGGTGGCATCTATGTTGTACCTTGCAGGTGCCAATCCTGAAACCATGCTGGAGGATAAATTTATCCGTTCTGTAGGCATCATACCATCGCAATGGGGTGGCTACGGGCCCTTTGTGAACAACTTCCACGCTGGTGGCGGACTAAACGTGAGAGGCTATGCAGGTTATCTGGCACCGCAAGAAAGTAGCGACGGTAAAATATTTGCCACTTACAGAGGACATTCCGGTATTGCCATTAATACGGAACTGGAATTTGATGCTATTTTTAACGTCAAACCACCACGCCTTAAAAACTACATAGGCATCAATACGTACTTTTTTGCTGATGGTGGACTTATCAGCATTAATGAGCTTGACGACCCTTTGGATTTAAGTCATTTACGATTCAGTGCCGGTATAGGTCTGGCTCTTAACATTAAAAAATGGTGGTGCCTCGACAAGCTGAAACCTTTGACACTGAGGCTTGATTTTCCACTCTTACTCAACAGGCCGCCTGCGTTAAGCAATGACTTTATCGAGTACCGATGGATTTTTGGCTTTCACAGAGCTTTCTAAGCTGTATTATGCACTCATTATTACAGCATGATGTGATTAATAAAATCAACGATAAATGCAGGTCTCAAAAGAATTGTAAACGCAAACCCAAAGACAGCACCCCAAAAATGCACATCATGGCCAATATTATCTTTGGCACGCCTGGCCATATATGCCGAAAAAATCAGATACAAGATGCCAAAAACAAATGCAGGTATCGGAACGGGAAATAATAAAAATATAATTTTCCCCTGCGGATACATTAAAATACTTGAAAAAAGCACAGCCGATACGGCACCCGAAGCACCTACTGCTACATAATAAGGATTGTCTTTATGCTTTTCAAAAGACGGTATGACCGAAATAAAAACACCTCCAACATACAGCAAAATAAAATACAGCATGGCTTTATTCCCAAAAAATAATTCGAACAGCAGCTCTACATTTCTTCCAAAAGAAAACAAAACAAACATATTGATGAGCAAATGTCCCCAGTCGGCATGCAAAAGAGCATACGAAAAAAAACGATGCCAATCTTTGTTGATACGCATACTGTAGGGGTCGAAGCGCAACTTGTCAAAAAGCTGTGCGTTCTGAAATGCACCAATAGAAACGATGACAGTGGCTGCTATTATTATTAATGTTACTGACATACTAAAAACGGCTTAATTCATTAAATACATCTATGGCAAAATTATCGGTAAGGCTTGCGATATAGTCAATTACTGCTAATACATAATCATCATGCCTGTTAATATCATAAAGCACCTTATGTGCAAAAATCCGGTCGTCATTTTTGCGGAAGTTCACATCGTACTTTAACAGCCAATCATTAAAAGAAGCTGTCAGTAGTGGAAACTGTACCTGCAAAGATGACAATTTTGAGGGCGTATCAGAGCCATCATAAAAATCCATGAGCGTTTCGTAAATGGTTTCTATGATTAAACGGGCATATTTTTCATAGTTCCTGAGCCTTTTATGGTTGTAAATATGCTCATAGTTGAAGCCCTTAACCTTATTGACAAAATGAAAGTAATAATCAGAAAAACATATACCATCCTCAGGATTGCTGTTTTTACACAAGTCCGTTATTAAATCATGCATTAAGATAGTGTTGTTGATGGCTTTATGACCCCCTCCTACTATTCTCTTTAATTCATCCAGTTGTTGGTTGGTTAATATTTTTAAGGTTAAAGCATCTTCAATATCACGTCCGAGGTACGATATTTTATCGGCTATTTTAACCACACAAGCCTCCCAGGTAAATGGTGCGTACTGATTAGGCTTTTCGATAAGCTCAAGAGGGATAGCATCTTTACGCGGTTTCAGGCTGTTTTCATCCACTTCGCCACAGTGCAAAACAATGCCATCTCTTACAGCATAAGTTAGATTCATATTTTTGTGATTACCGCTGCTATCTTCAAGCGTTTCGATACAATCAATAACACGCAAGCTGTTTTTTTCGTGCCAAAAACTTTGCTTCAACTCTTTTAACGCAATGGATTGAATAATATGCTCGCCACAATGACCGAAAGGCGCATGACCCAAGTCATGACCTATAGCAATAGCAAGTGCAAGTTGTGTATTGAGTCCTAAAAATCCGGCAATAGTACTGCTCACCGAAGCCACATGATTGACATGCTCTATACGGGTGCAAATTCTTTCATTTTGGGTCGCAAAAAAAACCTGAGTTTTGCTTTTCATACGCCTGTAGGCGTGGCAGTGCAAAATGCGATTATAATCACGTTCAAAATCTGTTCGGATATCATCCTTTCGGCTGTCTATAGGTTCTTCACGTGTCACACAAGGCTGCCACTTTTCGGCACCCTCATACAAAGCCTCATGTTGAAATACTTTTTTGCACATTTCAACAAAGTAACAAAAAAAAAATCAAACAAGCCGTAACAGATTTTTTAAGCAGTGCCCCTACAGGGTGTACTTTCATTGTAGTGATTGACATAGAGAGAGTTACGTAAGTCAGGACATTTTTTTTTGAAGTGCTGGAGTAAAAAGAAAATAAAGCAGTATTAGCAGATTTCTCCTCCGATAAAATCGGAGTCGAAATGACGGTTTTTAGGAGCATAAAAGTTTTAGAGAAGGGCGGCTGCGCCGCCCCTCTCGAAAACCCCCTCCCCCACCAGTATCCGTGTCATTCCGATGCGTACCGTTGCAAACGGAACGAAGTGACATCTGTTATTTGTACACGGATATTATTTTATTCAACGTTCTTTTTGCTTGACCAAAAAGAACCAAAAAGTCAAGGCTCCGCCCTCATTTGCTATAAACTGCGGTTTTCATTACGAACGCAACCAAAGCCGTTTCGGCTGCAATTTTTTTCTGAGTTTTAATTTTTTAATTGTGCAGCCTCACTCGTTGGTTGCT
>PXBB01000122.1 GCA_003565735.1 Bacteroidales bacterium | reverse complement strand
CAATACAGCAAGGGCGCAGCGGCTGAAGGCCGCTTGCGTTTGTGGTATTACCGACTGACTAACAGTCGGTAATTCTACACCCTCTTGCTTGTATTGTTTGTGCTGTGGCAGAGCGCTGGGAAGATTCGTTTTGTCGAGTCTTTTGGTTACTTTTGGACGAATGCAAAAGTAACAGAAAAAAAAGATTTGACCCTGATGTTTTCTTATAATAGGAAAATGGTTTTTTTATTGTAAATTTACTTTTTAAAGAAATCCTCCATGAAGAAAACAATAAAATCAAAAGCTTTACAAGTAAACCTTGAAGCCACGCGTATATCCGATATTAAGCTGCCTGAAAAACAATCAGAACTTCTGGCTTTATCCGAAAAACACTTTGGTATTCATAAGAGGGTTAAAGAATTTCTGTTTGAATACAACCACCCCTATGCTGATAATGAATTTGTTGCTAATGAATATAGAAAAATACTGTTGGGCGATTTTTGGTTTTTTCATAGTCAAAACGTCGAATCAATCAAGGTTTTATTAGATATTGGACAAAGCCTGTTGAACACCCCTTATAACGACAACACTAAAACAACTGTTTTTCAATCTTTTATAGAGTTTTTAGGCAACCTGACAAACAATGAACAAAACAAAAGCATCATCAATTCGGTGCTTTCAATTATTGAACAGACTTACCCCGATAACAACAGGATTTTTATTAAAAATGCCAACTACTTCAAAAAGCATTTCAAAAACCTGGCTACTGATAAAGCTTTTGAAGAAAAAATCAGAAAGTTTACTCAAAAAGTTTTGCAGGAAAGCATTGACTTATGGATGGGAACCAGTGACTTTGGAGGCTGGTATAAAAGAAACCGAACGCTTTTCTCGAAGGACTATGCAGCATTTATAAAAAAAATAGGACCTGACTACTTCAGGCAAATCAAGAGCACCATAAAAAGTGCTGAAAAATGGCAAGACCTTGAGCAGGCAGACATTTTTTACAACGACATAGCCAAGCACTTCCGCCAATCAATGGAAGGTTTTGAAAAAGCTATCGAAAAATTTTACTACATCATATACCTTATACACCTGCCCTGCATGGCTCACCTTAAAGACCACTTATTGTGGGAAATAAACAGAATTTTGAAAGAAATTCGTAAAGAACTTGAGCCTGACGATGCCAAAGAATTTTTAGAAAATATATTTCAGCTTTTTGGTGAGTTTGGTGTTAAACATAAAAATATAGTACTCGATTGTGTTTTAACATTAGGTAAAGAAATTATAAAAACAAAAGACAAAAAGCTTTTAAAACTATTTGAACAGCAACTGATACATCTGGGTTTTGTAACCCCCGGCAAAATTTTCATTAAAAATGACTGGCAATGGCATACCGACCCAAATCATATAAAAAATTTAAGAGTATGGCTTGAATTTATAGAAACCAGCCCTACAACATTCCGCAACCTTTTATCCGCCCTTATTTTAAATCTCAAAATTGGTGGTATTTTTATCTTCGATACAGACCTTTTTCAAAGAGATGTCAGCAAATTGCTCAATGCGGAGATATCACCCATATATAAGCAAATCAAACAGCTGACAAGAATTTTTCCTGTTTATTTTAATGAGATAGGTGCCGAGGGGGAGTTGCGTGATGTTACTACTGCCATGGACGAAATGACACAACGCCAGGATAAGCTCATTCACTTTTTACGCAAACAAATCCACATTGAAAGCAACAACACTCAAGTACACCTTACCGAAGCCATTGTGAGCTTTTGGTATTCGCTTGATATAAGCTACCTTGACAAAATTGTCCCTACTGATGTCTTGCTTTCGATAGTCCCCGAAAACAAATGGTTCAAAAAGCCACAAGTCATTTTGAAAAAACTGTGCGAAAAACACCATATAAAACCTACAGATATTTTCTCGTACGATCAGGCTACTTTTGGCAAGATGCTTAAAAGCCTCAACAGTAAAGATACGCTTAACATAGAGCGTATCAGCATGCTTCACCACCTCAATTTTTTGTTACGCGAGAAGTACTCTTTTGAGGTCATAAATATTACCAGCATACTTAAAAAATACACTTTCGTGGATACGGAAAGTATTCAGAAGCTCGAAAAGCTCATTCAGGAAAAACGTTATGATTGCGCATTAAAAAAGGTGTTTAAGATAATGTCCTTTCTTAACGAAACCATTTTTGATGCCAAACCAAGCAAGGGCTGGGAAAACATCTATTACAAACGACATGTGGCTTTTGGCATACCTTCTATGTACGGCGATTATCGGGAGAAAAAATTTGAAGCGCTTGGACTTACATTCAGGCTCGAATTTGTCGCATCGAGGCTTATGCAGAACCATATAGAAACGCTAAAAACGGATTATATAACCGGCAAAACCCTCAACAAAATATACCATATATTTGAACTGTTTTATGAGGGCCTTAAACTTGATGGTATTACAAATCAGGGCTTCGAGTCTAACTTGCAAATGTTTAAGTACAGCCTTGCATCACAAAGTTTTACACTGGAACAATACATAAACCTTTTGCGCTTTCTGGAAGAAAACATCAAAGAGATCATTAACAAATACTTCATACGGCCCTATGACAGACTTCTGAAAATCACCATAGGACAGCTTTTCTTAAAAGACAAGGAGCATGACCCGAAAGAGATATTTCACAAAAAAGCCGAAACATTTTATCGTGAAATGATATCTTCTGCCTTTTTGATACAGATGCTTGATAATTTCATTATCAAAATAATTAACTCCATGCAGCATATGGTTGACAATTTACGCAGCGAGGATATCAGAAACATCATGACGTATGATCCCGATTTGATTGTAAGCCCTTTGTACAGCACCACCAAGGACATGGATAATCCCGTTTTTTTGGGTTCCAAAGCGTATTTTCTAAAAAAAATGCTGCTTGCCGGCATGCCTGTCCCACCAGGCTTTGTGCTAACCACAGAAGTGTTTCGAAGGAAAACGTCCATTTTAAACCACCCCAAGTTAAACACAGAAATTGATTACTATATTAAAAAACACATTCATAGTCTCGAAAAAATGACAGGCCTTGAATTTGGCAACCCCCAAAAGCCCCTTTTATTATCTGTCAGATCGGGAACAGCTATTTCAATGCCCGGCGCTATGAATACTTTTCTTAACGTTGGCATGAATGATGACATCGTAGAAAGTTTAAGCCGCAGAAAAAATTTTGGGTGGACTTCCTGGGACTGCTACCGCCGTCTTTTACAAACATGGGGCATGGCCTATGGATTAGACAGGGACATTTTCGATAAGCTGATGGTGGCATTTAAAAACAAATACAAAGTTGACCAAAAGATAATGTTTTCAGATGCTCAAATGCGTGAAATGGCATTTGCCTACAAAAAAGAACTTGAAAATCATAACGTTGGTTTTGTAAGCGCGCCTTTTGCGCAACTCAAACAAGCCATTTTACATGTTTTCGACTCGTGGAACTCTGAAAGAGCTAAGGTCTATCGCGAAAACCTTCAAATAGCTGATGAGTGGGGCACGGCAGTTATTATACAAAAGATGGTTCTCGGCAATATTTCGCACGAGTCGGGTACCGGTGTTGTTTTTACACACGACACCTCAAATCCTAAGCCCGGCATACATCTTAATGGTGATTTTACTTTTTGCAGCCAGGGCGAGGACGTCGTTGCAGGCCTTGTGCACGTTTTGCCAGTAGCCAACAAGCAAATTAAAGACAATCACAGTGCGCCCTCTTTCACACTCGAAAATGCTTTTCCTGCTTTATACAAAAGAATTTTCGGCTTATGCTCAGAGCTTATTGACAAACTCGGCTTTAACCACCAGGAGATTGAATTTACTTTCGAATCTGCAGCACCTGAAGATTTTTACATATTGCAAACACGCGACCAATATATAAAGAAGAAGGAAAAGGTAGCCGTTTTTAAAAGCTCTCCGAAAAAGATGAAGCTCTTTGCCAGAGGCACCGGCATAGGCAGTGGCGTCCTTAACGGAAGGCTGGCCTTTGACATCAACGACCTTGAAAAACTCGAAAAAAACCATCCCAACGACAAAAGAATACTGGTGCGCCCCGACACCGTGCCTGATGATATCGAAATGATATTCAAATGCGATGGCCTTATCACCGGTCGTGGTGGCATCACTTCTCACGCTGCTGTGACCGCCTCAAGGCTTGAAAAAATATGCGTGGTAAACTGTGTAGAACTCATTGTTGACGAACAAAACAAAATCCTCAAAGTCAACAACAAGTCTCTTAAACCTTTCGAATTTATTGCTATAGACGGGTGGCATGGCAGTATTTATATGGGGCATTACGAAACGGAACTTAAAGATTTTGACACCCTCAAATGATTCTTAAGAACCGCCCGAATTTCTGAAACGCCTCACCATTTCGGCATTCCTATAGGCCGGATCATACGTTACTTCGTCGCCTATCCATGATGGTTTTTCAAATGGGGTATGCTCCTCAGGCAATTCAATCTCTGCGATAACTATACCGGCGAAGACCCCCTCAAAAACATCTATTTCCCACTTAAAGCCATGGCTGTTAATGAGATACCTTTTCTTCTCAATCAAAGGTTTGACACAAATATTTTTAAGCATTGAAAGGGCCTCTTCAACAGGTATTTCATATTCATACTCATACTTCCTGACAGGCGTTACGGACCTTTTAATAGTGATAAAGGCTGTCAAATTTTGTTTGACTCTTAACCGCACAATATTTTCAGATGTTAGTGACAGGTAGCCTTGTATCAAATGCTCGCCATTTTGCAAACCCTTAAGTATGTTTTTGTCTTTTATGAGAAACTTGCGTTCTATTTCAAAAGCCATCAGAATAATTGTTTTCCGGATTAGTAAAACTCTAAAGATAGAAGTGCTTTAACCGGCATTACGCACTGGTAAATCTTTTGCATCATGCAGGTTAAAGAGCACAAGCAAATCTAAAAAAAAATACTGATTTTGCCGGTCAGCATGTATGTTTTTTTTAACTTTGAAATGCATACAATTTTGAAAAAATGGATAAAGAAGCATTTGTTGATATCAATAACAGGCAGCTGTACTACAGTATTCAAAACAGCAAGTATGCTACTGGCGGCAGGCCTTTTCTGGTTTTCCTGCATGAAGGTCTGGGCTGCTCGGCGCAATGGCGTCAATTTCCCCGAGAGCTGTCCGAAGCTGTCGGGTGTCCGGTACTGCTTTTAGACAGGTTTGGATACGGTTTATCGGAAATAAAAAACAAAGCAAATGAGGCCCTTTATATGCATGAAGAAGCTTACAGTTTTTTACCGCAACTGCTTGAAAAGTTAGACATCAGAGAAAAAATAATACCCATAGGACACAGTGATGGCGGAACAATTGCATTGCTGTTTGCAGCCAAATACCCCCAAAGTGTTATGGCTTTAATAGTTGAAGCAGCGCATGTTTTTTGCGAAAATGTAACCCAAAACGGCGTCAAAGAAGTTATTGAGAAATATAAACAAGGACCGCTAAAAAAGCACCTTGCCGCATACCATGCCGATAAAACCGATACACTTTTTAACAACTGGAGCCGCTTTTGGATTTCTGATAATGCACTAAAGTGGGATATTACGAACATCCTCCCTCAAATAAAAAGCCCCATACTGGCCATACAGGGCAAAGACGACAACTACGGCTCCGTAAAACAGCTCACAGCCATACTGGAGAAAACACACAGCACAACAATCACTTACCACATAAAAGATTGCGGCCACATACCCCATTACGAAAAAAAAACAGCTGTTTTCTCAGCCATGCGCCAATTTATCTTAAACCAACTGAACGACTGAAAACTGCCCATACAGATTGCCGGCCATACAAAAGCCGATACTTCATGCCTCCGGCACCTCAGCCCCATTATACACTTCTAATACGTCGTGCAGCTTGCACCATACCGCCGGATTATTTTGAAAAACTATTTTCTAATCATACCGGCAGCGAGGGTTTCATTGGTTTCTTCATCAATGATAATAAAACTGCCGGTTGACGGGTTGGTATTGTAATCATCAATAAAGGCAGGTTGTGCCGTTTTAATGGTCACCTCAGCTATAGCGTTCATTTCTATACATTTATCAGTATAGTTTTCGTCCAGTGTGTTGATGTTAAGCTTATAATTGACTGTTTTCACAAAACACTTCATCTCTCTTGTGTTTTGTCGGAATACGTATCTTTTTTCCGTATCAAGAGGAGCAGCATTGAACCAGCATATCGTAGCCTTAAACTCTTTGCTGACTTCCGGCAAATTCGCGGCAGGGACAATCATGTCGCCCCTCGACACATCAAGATCGTCTTGTAGTATAATTGCTACGGCATCTCCGGACTTAGCCTCATCAACTTTCTGCCCAAAAACTTCAATACGTTTAATATGGGTATTTAAGTTTTGAGGCAACACGGTTACTTTTTGCCCTTGACAAATCCTGCCTCCGGCAATGGTCCCTGCATAAGCTCTATAGTCTCTGTGCAAATCATTATCGGCACGCAAGACATACTGAACCGGAAAGCGCATGTGGGGCTTGCTGTAATCATAAGCAATACGGAGTGTTTCAAGCACTTTCAGAAGCGGTGAGTGCTTGTACCATGTCATTTTTGCTGAAGCCCGCACCACATTGTCGCCATATTTGGCACTGATGGGAATGGTATGCACGCTTTTTAATAGAAGGCGCTCTGCAAGCTTTTCGAGGTCTTTTTTAATGGTATCAAATACGCTTTGGGCGTAAGCTTTCAAATCCATTTTATTCACACAAAAGATAACGTGTTTCATATTGAGCAACGCAGCAATATAAGCATGACGTATGGTTTGCTCAAGAACACCTTTGCGGGCATCAATAAGGATGACGGCAACATCAGCAGTAGAGGCACCGGTAACCATATTGCGTGTGTATTGTATGTGTCCGGGTGTATCAGCAATAATAAACTTCCTCAGTGGTGTAGAGAAGTATCTGTAGGCTACGTCAATCGTTATGCCTTGCTCTCTTTCAGCTCTTAGTCCATCAGTCAGCAATGAAAGATCGACCGCTTCGTTCCCTTTGCGTAATGAGGTTGTGGTAATACTTTCGAGCTGGTCTTCATAGATGGATTTGCTGTCATACAAGAGGCGCCCGATAAGCGTGCTTTTACCATCATCAACACTGCCTGCCGTGGTAAACCTTAAAAGGCCTATAGTGGGTAAATTTTGAGTCATCATACTTGATTTAAAAATATCCTTCTTTTTTTCTATCCTCCATAGCTGCTTCTGAGCGTTTATCATCTTCACGCGCACCCCTTTCTGAAATACGTGAAGCCGCTACCTCCTTGACAATTTCCGGTAAAGCATTGGCCTTAGAAACTGTAAGACCTGTACAGGTAATGTCGCCAATGGTTCGGCAGCGCACATCTTCTTCAATAATTTTTTCGTGGGGCGCCAAAGTCATAAAAGGCGCATACGCCAGGAGTGTACCATTTCTTCTAAAGACTTTGCGTCTGTGTGTAAAATAAATATCGGGCAGTGGTATTTGCTCTTTGTAAATGTAAAGCCAAACATCTAACTCCGTCCAATTGCTGATGGGGAAGACACGAAAATGCTCGCCCATATTTTTTCTGCCATTAAAGATATGCCAGAGTTCAGGCCTTTGGTTTTTAGGGTCCCATTGTCCAAACTCATCCCTGTGCGAAAAGAACCTTTCTTTGGCTCTTGCCTTTTCCTCATCTCTGCGCCCCCCTCCTATGGCAGCATCAATTTTGAGCTCTTCAATAGCATCCAGCAGGGTTATCGTTTGCAGCTTATTTCTGCTGGCATTAATGCCACACTCCTCCTTACAACGCCCCGTATCAATAGATTCCTGAACCAACTTCACAATTAATTTGCAACCCATTGTTTGCGCCAGTTTATCCCTGTAAACCAATGTTTCTTCAAAGTTGTGACCGGTATCGATATGAAGCAGAGGAAATGGAATCTTGCATGGGAAAAAAGCTTTTTTAGCCAGATGTACCAAAACAATAGAATCCTTACCTCCCGAAAATAATAGTGCCGGCTTTTCGAACTGCGCAGCAACTTCACGCATAACGAAAATGGCCTCGTTTTCAAGCTGTTTAAGATGTTTGCTGCTTATACCTATATCACACATAAAAAGTATTTTTATTAAAGTCCAATATAATCAAAAAATAATAACAATAACAAAGTACACACAAAAGCAATTAGTGGTGCCAATATCCAGATGATAAAAAAACGATTAACCTGAGTTTTTTTAAATATACATGCAAAGCCCATTTTGCTGACACCAATACCCAGTATGGCGCCTACGTTAAGCTGCACAAGAGATGTCGGTATCCCTTTATACAAAGAGGCCAACAACAGAAGACTGCCCGAAACAAAGGCTATTATCAATGCCTCAAATTTGCCTAACAAAACAATCTCCTTGCCGGTATTATGTAATATTTTTTTTCCGAACAACACACTGCCAAGACCAAAAAAAGGTGCCGTCAAAAATACCGTTGCCAGCATTATTTTGTCCTTATCGTATGATTGCTGCATGCCATTTTCATTATACAACATGCTTGTAAGTGGCCCTACAGCATTTGCAACATTGTTAGAGCCGATGGAGAAAGCCACGTAAAGCGCAAGTATAAGTATAGCCCCTTTGAGCCAATGGCTTTTGTTAAACTTTTTAGCATAACTGATACCGGTTTTTCGCAATGGCTTATACAAAAACCGCCCTATTAGAAAGCACAGCAAAAAAGAAAACACAGGTAAAATAAACCATGTTGGAATGATTTCAAAAAACAATTTGTTGCTGTTAAAAACACCATAATAAATACTGACAGCCGTAACGGAAAACACAGTAGCCTGACTGGTTGACTGAGGAATTCCCGTTAAGTTAGCAATGAGCAAGGCCAGAAAAACAGAAAAAAGAATAATTGTAACCCCCTTATAGTTCATCATTTCAGCCGGTAAAATTTCTTTCCCCAGCGTTTGACCTGTAGCCTTTCCGGCTATTGCAGCACCTAAAAAAACCATAAGGCCAAAAAGCAAAGGAATCGTACTTCTTTTGATGATACCGGCGCCATAAGCTACTGAAAACGAAGGACCCGTGCCACTTCCACCCATAACTATGGCAAGCATTACTGCCAAAAGTACAGGAATTAATAAATGCAGCCCTGGTTCAAGCATGGGTTTTGAGTTTTACTTTTTACGCGATTCATGGAGGCCACACTCTTTGCCGGTATTATTCTCCCACCACCACCGGCCAGCCCTGAAGTCTTCGCCCGGCTTCACAGCCCTGGTACAGGGGGCACAACCAATGCTGACATAGCCTTTATGATGCAAACTGTTGTAAGGCACCTCGTTGGTTTCCAAATAATGCATAACATCCGCCATCTGCCAGTCATACAAAGGGTTCACCTTGTACATTTTATAGCTCTCATCGTATTGTATTTTTTCCATGCCGCTCCGCCCTGCCGACTGTTCCGAACGGATACCCGTGACCCAGCAAGCCTTGCCCGATAACGCACGGTTTAAAGGCGCAACCTTTCTGATATAACAACATTCTTTGCGGTTTTCTATACTTTCATAAAAACTATACGGCCCCTTTTGCGCTAACAAGGCTTCTAAATCCTTTGTGTCAGGCGCATACACTTTAATATCCTTCTTATACTTTTTTCTGACAGCATCCTGCACCTTATACGTTTCCTCAAATAAACGCCCCGTATCAATGGCTACAATCTGTATGGGTATATTGTACCGGCATATCATATCGGTAATAACCTGATCCTCAACACCAAAACTTGTGGTAAAAACAGCTTGCCCCGAAAAAACATCCGCTATATATGCCAAAACTTCCGCTTCGGTTTTATGAATAGTAGCTTCCTTTAATTTTTCAAGCATACGAGGTGTTTTTTAATTCTTATTAATTGCAAATTAATAACTATTATATAAACTTTTTGTCACATAAAACACTAAAGAAAGCAAGTATTTACACTTAAATACCACTACGTATTTTTTAGTATATACCTATATTAGTACGTATATGATGAAGGGTTTAGGTATAAAGAGAACTTGGCTTATTAAAAATATTCATTAAGTCAAGCACACTTGACAACAGCAAAGTGTTTAATTGTTTTTGGCAGGCAAATAGCAGTTTTGAGTAAACAGTTCTAATGGCTCTCAAAGTAAGCAAAAAAGTATCGGGATTTGGATTTTGCAAAGATTTGGTATGGTTAAAAAGACAATAGGGGCTAAAAATTTTTAGAATAACTTTTTAGCTTACACGTTTTGAGATGCTCCCTATTTACGTGTCTTTAGTTTCTTTTATTAACAACTCCAGCTCTTTTTCGAGTAAAACTTTTTGGTTATTAAAGTACTCGTTCAAATCTTCAATGTTTTCTATAAGCTTATATGTTTCACTTTCTCTAATTTGAATAATTTCCCTTTGAATTTCTTCAATCTTTCTCTTTAAACTATTTATGGTTGATTTGAGTCTCTCTTTTTCTGTTATTTGAGATTTTTTTAAAAAAATAAGTTTATCACTTTTAAGATTTTTAAGTATTTCTGAAACCAATACCAAGTCATTTTTGCTATATGCCTCATTTAGATCTTTAAAAACAGCTTCAGCCTCAAGCTTTACTTTTGGTTCTTCATTAATAAGTTTATCAGGGTGGCATAAAAATGAAGCCTCACGCCATTTCTTTTTCAACAGTTTCCTTTCCTTGATACTTATATCAAAAATGTTTTTCCCCTTTTCAACTTTATATTGTTCATTATACTCCTTTTCATCTTTTTCAGCTTCTTTAAACTTTTCATTTTCATCTTTAAATTTAAGTTTTCGCAACCTCAGGATTTTAACAATCAAATCGCCCAGCACTCTATAGTGCTTATTCTCAAACTCATACAGTTTCTTATCTACCTCAATTTTCTCATTAGCAAAAGCATTAAGTTGGTTTTCTAAAATGTTTATTTCTAGTTTAAGTGCAGATATTTCGGGGTTATTCCATAGCGCCAGTTGTTTGTGCCTATTAACGAATTCCTGAATTTGTTTTATTGCGGAGGCATAAGACTTATTTTCAATGTTAATAATAATTTCTTGGATGAGTGGGTTAAAAGAAAAAACTTTCATCTTTTGTACTTCACGCTTTAAATCGTCTAAATCCTCCAAAACTATATAGTGTTTTATAATTTCAAGCCTTTTCAGCACTTTACTTAAAGGAAGTACTTCTTCAGGAGCATCTTCGTTAGGAAAATATTTTGTTCTTATATTGTGAAATTCTTGTATAAATTGCTCTGCGAGAGAAAAATCATCATAAGTAATTACGATGTTCTCAAAATTCGTCTCGGCTTTATAACTCCAGTTGAAAGGACCTGTTATAACAACCCTGTTATCAATTACGCAAAATTTATTATGCATTAAATCTTTGTCCCCATCACCAATTTCATAAATATAGCTATTAACAGTATTTAATAAAGAAAAATTATTTGAGGAGTTCTTGTTAATCTTGTCATTGGAAATTATTAAAGAAACTGAGCAACCCTCATTTGCTTTTTGTAATAAAGTATCAAATAGAGTTTTGTTCGTAAACCAAGCTACAGCAATTATTATGGAGGATTTTGCATCAATCAATTCCTGCCGAATACGTTCTGTAATATTATTAAAAATTGCTTCCGTCTGCATTTTATTTCTTAATTAATTTTTCGTACATCAATTCATCTTCTATTGCCCCAATCAAGACTCCAAGTTTATTTTTGACTAAACTTCTATTATAGTAAGCATTTGCATAATTGGGGTTAATTTTAATAGCTTTAGTGTAATCTTCAATAGCTCCACTATAGTCTTTTAAATGGCGTTTTGCTATACCACGGTCATTTAAAGCGCTCACATATTTGGTGTTGATTTCTATAGCTTTAGTGTAATCTTCAATAGCTCCTTCATAGTCTTTTAAATAGCGTTTTGCTATACCACGATTGTAATAAACTTTGGGGTTACTGGAGTCAATTTTGAGAGCTTCAGTAAAATCCTCAATAGCTTCTTGGTAATATTTTAAATCGTATTTTGCAATACCACGGTTGGTATAAGCATCCGTATGTTTGGGGTCAAGCTCAATAGCTTTAGTAAAGTCGTCAATGGCTTCTTGATAGTCTTTTATATCATGTTTTGTATTAGCACGGTTGTAAAAAGCACTTGAATATTCGGAGTCAATCTTAATAGCTTTGGTGAAGTCTTCAATAGCTCCTTCATAGTCTTTTATATTATGCTTTGCACATCCACGATTGTTATATGCACTTGAATTTTCAGGCTCAATTTCAATAGCTTTGGTAAAGTAAAAGATTGCACCAGTGAAATCTTTCAGTTTGTGTTTACAAATTGCAACCATTTCATTTGATAAAGAATGCCTTGGGTGTATGCTAATAATATCTTTAAATAAACTTAATGCTTTTCTGTAATCTTCTATTGTGTTTGCTTCAAAATCATAACGGTATTTTTTTCTATGATTAAGCTCTGTTTCTAATAACACAAGGTAATTTCTATTAGAATTTTTGAGTTCTTTACTATTCAAAAGGCAAAATGCTTTATTAAATAACTTCTCAATGCTACCGCATAATATTTTTTTTGTAATAAAAATTGAATAATTTGCTCGTATTAAACCATTTGTTTTTATGGGTATTAATGAGGTTGTTATCTTTTTTTTATCTGTCATAAGAAGCTTCAATATTTAAGAAGAAAAACACATCCTTTCCAATAAGACGTAGTTGCTCTTTCAAAAATACTATTTTTTTTAATTCAATTTACATTGCGACCTTATGTTTTTTGTAAGAGATTGGGAAGAGAAATCAAAAACACATGTAAATACTATTACCTTAACATGCAGAACAAGAGGTTCTTAAGGTGTTTTTGATGTTTGAGAATGTAAGAGTTTTGTAAGAGATGATAAGCTACAAGATTTTACAAGAGTTTACAAGAGGTTTTACAAGAGTTTTACAAGAAAGAGTCCCCCCCCACCCCTTTCTTTTGAAATAGTTTCCTTACAACATTTCTTAATAGAGGTTATCCCGTTGCCCTTTTAGGGCTTTGCCAAGTTGGGAACATAGAAGATATAGACCCACTGGCTTTGTTAAGAGCCCAAGGAACTTCAAAAGCAAGTTCCCTCCTATTGCCTCTGATGTGGACACATGGGATGACACCACATTTCTGAACAAAGCGAAGGTTATGAAAAAACACACCATGTCAACCAATGTTCCTAAAGTGTGGCACTTACATAAGAGCAAGTTTTAAAAAAATAGGCAAGCAAGATTTTAAGGTCACCGGTATCAACTTAAAGGCGCTTGCGCCTTAGTTTTTAACACAGCGGATGCTCAATCCATATTGAGTGAGAGCTACTCCCTCATGAAAATTGCCGGAATCAAAGTTAATAAGTCTCACAAAGGCACCATCAGAACCGGCGCCTGTTGAAGTCCACCACGATGCATTAAGGCCTAAAGCAGCAAAGGCGCCCTCTTCATCACGTACACCACCAGGCAATGCTGCAAAACCAAAGTCGTCTGTGCCATACTCGCTGCCATGACCATTCCATCTGGGGTGTTCTTTGGTATCGCAATGCCCTCCCAGTGGGGAATCATCCTGACGGCATGATTTTAATTTATTACCGAGATTGCCGGAAGTTACCTCAGCTACTTGGTTTTTAAAATAATCACTCATTTGTGTCCATTCAACTTCAGATGGCACATGCCATCCGTCAGGACATATGTTTCTCGTATCTGTAGCGGCTGCCCAGTTGTACAATTTACCATAAGCCTCTGTGACATCCGAAGCCGACTCTAAGCCCTGAAATTCATGGTGAGGATAAACAGCAGCGGCGCCTTCAGTTGTGTTTTCCCATGCACTGTCATTTAATACAAGTGCAACTGGGTCGCCATTGCTGTAGTGACTTACTTTTAAGTTTTCAGCCATCCACTCAGTGCCATCTATCATTACAGTCTCATACTTATTACCGTCAATATCGGTAACAGAACCATAAACCACTGTATGTCCATTTTGTCCATTGTCGTTTTCATCATCTGATGTATCATCTTTTTCGCAAGCTGATATAAAGGTCATCAAGAGAAAACACGCCATTAAAATTTTGTAAACTAAAAAACTTTTCCTTTTGATAATAAAACAGATTTTAAAATTTATTTAATTATTTTATTTGCACGAATTCTACCCGCCTGTTAAGAGCACGTCCCTTTTCGCTGTCATTAGTAGAGACAGGTGCTAAAGAACTTACGCCATAAGGTTCAAGCCTCTCTTCAGTAATGTTAAAATTGTTTTTCAGATAATCAATGACAGCTATAGAACGGCGCTCAGACAATTTCATGTTATATTCAAAATCACCTGTGTCATCTGTATGTCCAACTACCCGGAAGCGGGTGTCAGGCTCCTGAGTTAAGAAGTCAGCAATTTCTTTTAAAACGGTCTTTGAAGATTCTTTTATTGCTGCTTGGTCAATATCAAAATGAATTCCGTATAATCGCACATAGCCTTTAGACTTTATGTAGTCTCCTATCATTTCAGATGATATTTTGACGGTCACTTTTTCTGTGGGCATTTCTTTTTCTTCAATGATTTGCAGCGTCGTTACCGGTTTATTCTCAAATCTTCTGTCATCACTCAAAACAGTATGAGCTGATACGTAAATAGCCCCCTTTGGAGCATCAAAGCAAGCCAAAAAATAACTGTGCTGACGCCCCCTGAAAGCACCTCTGTTTTCTCTGCCCCCAACTTGATTCAAAGTAGTGAAAATCTCTGTCGGCACATTGCCGCCATCAGATGTTAAGCCACCGAAAACTTCGTAAAGCACCCTAAAGCCAGCTTTTTGCAGAGCCTGGAGATAGCTTTTTTGCACTTGATAAGCAGATAAACCTTCAGGTGCAACATACAAAATACGCGTAACTTTGCCTTCTACTTCAATATATTGCAACTCCCCGGCCTCTTCACCTCCGGGTAAAGTTATCAGATGGTAGTCGAACTCTTCATATCCATTGATGTGAGAACCATTATAGCGGGTAATCATTGAATGGTCGGCACTTCCTGATATATCATTCTGCGTATAAGCTCCTAATGACATGTGTAAGCAAAAAACTATTGTTATAAATTTAAATATTAACATATAATATAAATTATTTGTTTATTTATTTTTATTTTTATAACAACAAATATATTTTTTTTAAAACATATTTCCAAATATTCTGAAAACTTTTTTCACATGTTAACCGAATTAAAAAATAATTATATCCCATAATTTTCCCTTGGTTACAAAGCTGTCAAGAATTTATAATTCAGTTTATTTGAATTGCTTTTTAACAATTTTTAACATAAATACTACCCTGCTTGCACCCTGGATTATTAACAAAAAGCAAACAAAAAATATTTAAGACTGGTAATCAATCCAAATTTTAAAATTTTTAAAAACATCATTTTCTTTAGATTTTGTGCCAAGCCTGAATTATTCATGCTTTTAATTTAGGTTAGATGCAAGGCATCGAAAGCCGCCGACATAGTAAACTATTTCTAGGCTTTTGCAACTTACGCGTTAAGTGGCCTTTGGCGATGGAGAATACCGACGGATTAAACATTTATTACAAACGAGAGCAACGAAGTTTGTAATAATTTGTTTTACCAGTCGGTAGAAGCAGATGGCCTAAAGTAAAAGCACTCGAAAAAGTAAACAAAAAAAATGTTTTCAATGGTATTGGTCGCTTTTAGCTTGATAATCAAATTTATACACCTTATTTGTTTACTTTTATGAATAATGAGGTTAGAAAACAAAACCATCAAGTGCAGAGCAGTTTTGCAGGGTAAATCTATAGGGCAGTTGTGCATCTGCTCCGGCATAATCAATACCAATACGTTTACCGGCTTTAATGTTCAGGTTCTTTTTATCAATAGGCGTGGGACTGATCCAAACCTGATGGCCATCCAGCAGGGCCCCATCTAATTTTGTGGTAATGCCTAACATTTTGGAAATTTTTCCGGGACCATAGCTGTCATTTTTTTTTAAGCTGTTTTTGCCGGATCTTCTGAGCATGGTGTCTATCCCTGCAACGGGATAAATGGCTCTTATCAAAACAGCATCGGGTATGCCTTTTTTGTTAGTGACAACATTGAAAAGATGATGTATGCCGTAACACAAGTAAACATAAGCTGTGCCTCCGGCTTCATACATGGTTGCTGTACGTGCTGTCAGGCGTCCGCCATAAGCATGAGATGCTTTATCGTTAACACCGGCATAGGCTTCTGTTTCGGTGATAATACCGGCAGTTATTGTATGGTTGAGGCGGGTGCACAGCACTTCACCTATTAAGCTTTTGGCAAGGTGCAACACATCACTGTCCCTATAAAAAGTAAGGGGTATTTTTTTTAGGCGTCTTTTTTCGTCCATAGCAAATAAATATCATCCACCTGATGGATTTTTTCTTTGTCAATAAGCCATTGCAGCACATTGGCCACTTTATCGCGGGGATGCTTGGCTGCCGCTTCGAACAATTCATTGTAAGTCATTTTTTGAGCTGTAAGTAATGGCTTGACAATCTGGAGGATGTTATTAAACTCCATCTCATTAACTTCTACCTTGTTTCTGTCTTTACAGACATCGCACGTACCACAGCGCATGCTGTCGGTTTCCCCAAAATAAGCCAGCAGTATTTGACTGCGGCATTTGTTTTGAGATTCCACATAATTCTTAACAGCTTT
The DNA here is from genome assembly GCA_003565735.1 of Bacteroidales bacterium. GTDB lineage: Bacteria > Bacteroidota > Bacteroidia > Bacteroidales > PXBB01 > PXBB01. The sequence continues at coordinate 16,016 of PXBB01000122.1, read as the reverse complement.
TAAGCGCTCAGAAGCCGTTTTTTTTCTGACACTATAATTTTCTTTAGATATTTGTAAATCTTTGACATCAACACGCTCTGTGGTGAAAATTATCTGGGGTTTGTCTTTTTGCGGTTCATAGTGTATGACATTGTATTTTTGCAACTTTTCCAACAGCATGACCACCTCTTTTTTTTCAAGTTTGAGCTTGTGAGCAATATCAGCTTCATCTATTCTGATGAACTCATCGAACATGCCGGAATAGATACGCAAGAGGGTTTTCAGAAAAACATCGTAATAAGGGTTGGCCACCTGAAATTTATACAATTTTTCTTTGGTAAGGGGAATGTAAATTTTTGAAGGCGTATATACGGACTCCGTAAGCATCAGGTAGCCTTCTTTTTCGAGAAATTTCACAGCGCTGAATACTATAATGGGATTCATCTTGTATTGCTCAGTAAAATGGGTCATCAAAAAATCAAAAGAGTTGTTATTGCCACTACCAACGGGCAACTGGTAATAATTACCCAGGGCATTGTAAACCCTTTTAATTTCGCTTAGTTCGGGGTATGAATAATTGAAATGGGTGTCGAGCTGCATAATGTCGGCATCATTGTATAGGATAATGGCAAAAGCTCTTTTTTCGTCTCTGCCACCTCTGCCGGCTTCCTGAAAATAGGCTTCTATACAGTCGGGAATGTCAAGGTGAATGACTATTCTTACATTAGGCTTGTCTATGCCCATGCCAAAAGCATTGGTAGAAACAATTATTCTGGTATGCCCTTTCATCCATGCATCTTGTTTTTTATCGCGTATTCTCTGGTCAAGCCCTGCATGATAGTAATCTGCTGAAATATTGTGCTTTACGAGCAAAGCGGCTATTTCTCTGGTTTTTTTACGGTTACGTACATAAACGATGCCACAGCCTTTCACTTTACGCAGCATATCAATAAGGCGCTGCTGTTTATTCTCATCTTTTTTAATGGCATAAGTAAGGTTTTTCCTTTCGAAGCTTTTTTGGAAGACATTTTCGAATTTAAAAGCCAGCTTTTCCTGGATATCTTTTACAACAGCAGGTGTTGCCGTAGCCGTGAGTGCCAAAACAGGGGTGTCGGGGATATAATCTCTTATCTCCGCAATCTTCAGGTAGGGCGGTCTGAAATCGTAACCCCACTGCGAGATACAATGCGACTCATCAATAGCAAGCAGGCATACTTTCATACGCTTCAGGCGTTCCTGAAAAAGCTCTGTCTGCAGCCTTTCGGGAGAGAGGTACAAAAACTTGACACTGCCATGAGCGCAATTATCCAAACGGATATCTATCTCGGTATAGGTCATACCCGAATAAATAGCCACAGCAGGTATTCCTTTTTCCTGCAGGTTGGCCACCTGATCTTTCATCAGGGCAATAAGAGGCGTCACAACGATGCAAAGGCCATCCATAGCCAGGGCAGGCACCTGAAAACATATGGATTTGCCGCCGCCGGTAGGCAACAAAGCTAAAGTGTCGCGCCCTTCTAAAACAGCTTTGATGATATCCTCCTGCAGCGGTCTGAAAGAAGCGTAACCCCAGTAGCGAGTTAATATTTTATGAATATTTTCTGCCATTTTGTTGTGCATTCTTGCTTAAGCGAAAATAATCTTTTTTGCCTGCATTATACACAAAGGTAAATAAAAAAGATGTGTAATTTTGATTATCAAGACAAGAACTACAATTTCTTTGAGCCCGACAGGCCATAGTTCGGCTGCGCTCACTATGGCACTTACAATAAATTTTGAGGTGTTGGAAGAAAACCCGGGCGGTGCCGGAGGAAAGCGCTTCTCCGGCAATTCAGCATGACAAATGGCATGTAGAGAACTGCGGGCAGGGGGGTTACTTTTGGACGATTGCAAGAGTAACAGAGAAAAAATGAGGAGTATCATTTTAAGCAACACTCCAACAAAAGAAATGACCTTAATCATCCCACAAATCACACACTTAAAAAAATATCATTATTTTTGTGTTTAATCATGAGCCTGCACCATTTACCGGTATAAACAAAAAATGCATGGATAATACAGCCCGGATGTATAACAAAGACAGCCTTTTTGCATCAAATTTATACATATTAACAGCAGGCCGATAACAACAAAAATAAAAAACAATATTTTATGAAATTTAAACCCGGAGACCAAGTCAGTTTTTTAAGCGAAAAAAGAGACGGTATTGTAAGAAAAATACTAAAAGATGGCCTTGTGAGTGTTGAAATTGAAGATGGTTTTGAAATACCTGTCATGCCTAAGGAGCTCATTAAAATAGGAACTGATGGGCGTGTGGACTTGCCAGATGACTACGAAGTCCCAACAGAACACCACAGCACCAATACATCGGACAACATACAAAAACACGAACCCCCTAAGTATGAGGACATGCCGGATGAAGAAGAGGCAATAACAACAGCGCTTCTGGACGATAAATCTTTTAAAAAAAATGGGATCTACTTATGTTTTGAACCTGTTAAAGACCCTGGTAAAGACATACAATTTTACAGGCTATACCTTGTCAATAAAACAGATTACGATGTGCTTTTCACCTGCTTTCTCATGGAAAATGACACTTACAAAGCCTTTACTTATGATGCTGTAGCTGCCTCATCGAAATACTTGCTTGAGGAGATATCTGCCAAAGATATTGCCAGCTGGGCACAAATGCTGTTTCAATTTCTTTTTTATACCGAACGCAAGCAGCCTGTAAAAGAACCATTAAGCATTGAAAAACGGCTCAAGGTCAGTAAGCTTTTCAAAAATGAAGCTTTTACCTTCTACCCTATCATAGGCTTTAGTTGTTATTTGACACCCATTTTCGAAGATGTTGTTGCAGAGGAGTGGCCTGAAGAGGCATGGGCACAAGAGAAAATCATAGAAGTACCGGCAAGAGATATCCGATTGCTTTTGGAACCTAAAATACATGTAGAAAAAATTGACCCAAAGCATGTTACAAGCCCATACATAGCAGAGGTTGACCTGCACATCGAACAGCTGTACGAAAGAGCTGCCGAGCTTAACAATCACGACAAGCTTAAACTGCAAATAGACTATTTTACTAAAACACTTGATGCTGCCATTGCTCATAAATTCAAAAAAATCACCTATATTCATGGTGTTGGGCAAGGCATACTCAAAGAAAACATAGCGCATATTATCAATGAAAGTTACAAGGGTATTAAAATACAAGATGCCCCCCTCAGAAAATACGGCATGGGTGCTACAGAAGTGATAATTCCATTTAATTTGGTGTATTAATATTTACCCGTTGTAACAAGCCTGAATTTCTTAAAAAACATACAGCATTATTATGAAAACAACAATTCCGGTTAATGAAAGGGTGACCTATTTAAAAAAATCTTTGATTTTTGAAGGTGCACCTGAAGAAACTTTAAGACAAATAGCTTTAGAAATGAACCCCTTGGAGATTGCTCCCGGCCAGACTGTATTTTACAAAGGGGATAAAGCCGAAAATATGTACGTAATTGTAAAGGGCCTTTTTAAAATCCACGACGGCGAAAACATATTAAACATCATGGAGGATAAGGGCATTTTTGGCGAGTATGCGCTTATTGGCAATAATGACAGGACAGCCTCAGTAACATGTACGCATGGGGGCATGCTTTTGACACTTTCCCGTTCTTCGTTTTACCATATGCTTAAAAACAACCTTGACATTACCTTAGCCCTGATGAAGTCATTGGTATTTCGCATCACATCAGAAAAAGACAAATCAGAAAAACTGCTGCAAAACATCCTGCCCTATGAGATTGCTGAAGAACTCAAGGTAAAAGGCCATGTCAATGTGAAAAATATTGAATATGCTACGGTTTTATTTACCGATTTCAGTGGTTTTACAAAAATTTCGGAACAAATAAGCGCTGACAAACTTATTGAAGAGCTCAATTATTGCTTTACCGAATTTGACAATATCATCTCAAAGTATGGCATAGAAAAGATCAAAACCATAGGAGATGCTTATATGTGCGTAGGGGGTATCCCCTTAGAAAACAAAAGTAACCCAATAGATGTTTCATTGGCAGCTATTGAGATAAGGGAATTCATGAAAAAGCGCTACCAGGAAAAAAGCAAGGCAGGCATAAACTACTGGAAATGCAGAATAGGTATTAACACAGGGCATGTTATTGCAGGCATTGTAGGTATTAAAAAATTTGCCTATGATATATGGAGTGATACTGTTAACACGGCAAGCCGTATGGAGAGCAGCAGTGAGCCAGGTGAAATTAATATTACAGAAAGTACTTACCACGCCATTTCTCCATTTTTTGAATGCACACACAGAGGCGCCATGGAAGTCAAAGGCAAAGGAGCCGTAAAAATGTTTTTTCTAAACAGAATAAAACCCACATACAGCAGCGATGATGAAGGCATCTGCCCGTCAAAAGAACTATTAAACCATATAAAGGTACTCCAAAAGAAGTAAGCATTATCTGCTTATAGCTACTTTTTGTACCTTGTTAAAAGCGTCATTGTAAAGGTGTACCACATAATGTCCTCGGGCAGCATTTAAGTTGACAGGGTGAAGTTGTCCTGTATCTGGTATCCTGTCAGCATAAATAAGCTGGCCCAGCATATTGTAAATATGCACCTCGAATTTTTGCCCCGAAGCCTCAGTAAAATTGATATAAACGGTGTTGTTATAAGCATAAATTTGTGCGTGCTTGCCTGAGTCTGTTTCTGCAAAAACATCATCAGTATCTACTGTTTGATACATAAAGTGTAAATCAAAACGGTTTACAGTACAGCTGTCGGTATAGTTAAAAGCATACATCTGATTTTGCCTGAGGTTGTGCATCACAGTAGCTTCTTTGTCTTCTAAATAAATGTCAATATGGGCGTCAATATTATCAAAGTCAAAAGCTTCAATAGCATGCATCCCATAAGTATTAGAGCTGTAGCCTAAAGGCACAACAATATGGGTATCATCAAAAGGCAGCGCATTAATCTTTAGCTCAAAACTATCGGAGGAAAAAGAAAAGAAGTCCGGATAGTTGGGATTTTGGGGACCCATATTCAAGGCATCGTATTGTGCATCAAAAGCGGATGTTGCCTGATCTATAAACACAACAGCCAACTCATCGGAAAACATGTTATTATCGGCACTTAAACGAATTAAAGGCAAATTGCTTTTTTGGTAAGGAGCCGATTGCATATGATGTAGTCTGGCAGAATTCTCAAAAGTGACACTGCCAACAGACTCCCCTATCGTTACCTGAACCCAAAAGGCCTGCATTGACGGGATAATACCTGTTGTGCCTAAAGGCACACCTATACCGGTATTTCTATTAAAAGCATAAGGCGAGCCCCCATCAACAGGCCGAAAGTATATTGAAGGATTCACATTGTGTAATAATATACTAGGATCTGAGAAATCTAAAGCCGAAGGATAAGGATTGCCTATCAGGTTCCATCCGAAGTTTTCTGACGTACGGGCCAGATCCGTTCGCGACTGCTGACCGGTATTAAGACTTCCCTCTAAATCAACGGTAAAAGCAGTGTTAACAAATCTGGTCACATAACCTGTCATGGCATCCAAATAGTCATTACTAATTTGCATCCATGTGGGTGGACTTTGAGTGGTATTGTAAAACCACACACCGTCATTGGCAGGGTCATAAAACATGGAGGTATGTGCATCAAAAACAGGCATTGACAAATAACGACCGAAATCATCGGACAATGGTTCATAGCGCAAATATTTTTCAACAAGTGCAGTGCCTGTTCCTGAAATCTGGCCATTATCTATAAAAGATGCTGTACCTGTGTGATCCGATTTTAAAACCAAGCCTGAAGCGGTATTTAGCAACACATTCCCGTTAACGGTCAAAGCGGCCTCAGGGTTTAAAATAAGCCCCCCGTTGGTTGCTGTAATGTCGCCGTTAATAATGGTGTGTCCCGTGTTTGTCAACAACACCTCGCCGGATGCGTTATCAATGGTTAAGTTATTAATAACATCGGGCAATAGTGTTCCTGTTTGTTGCGCAGTTGAACCGCTATAAATAAAATTAGTTGCGCTGCCTAAGTCAATCATGCCAATGGTTGTCAGATTCCCATCCAGTCCGCTTGCATGTTCAGTGTCCAGCGTGGCTCCGGATAAGGCCAAAAAATTACCATAATCCGACAACTGATACAAACCCATATTAAAAACCCCGTCAACAACAACAGTATTAGTTGTCGCTATTTGCTTGCTGCCGGAAAGTGAAAGACCATCTGTTGAGGTGTTTGAAATAAGCACATCAAAGGTGGTGTTGGGCAGCCATTCATCACCCGTAAGTTGAGCTGCCGTTCCATTGTAGATAAGCGAATCTGCAACTAAAATATGACCGATTCCTTCACCACTTCCGGAGGTAACATAAAGGTTGGCAATATGTGCAGCATTGACAAAATGCAATTTGTGGTTGTTATTAATAGTAAGTTTGTTAAAATGCTGACCCACATCAGTTTGTATTGTTTGGTCCATGTCCCCGACAAAAAGGACATGATTGTTATGAGACATAAAAACGCCATTGTCGCTTAGCCAGTTACCAAAAACCATAATCTCATTACCATCAGCATCCAAAAGGCCATCATTAATAAACAAGTTGTTAACCAATAGTGTATCATTTAAAATGACTCCGTTTTGGTTTTTCACATGCAGTTTTATAAAATGGGTCTTCCCATAAATATGCTGTATGGCTGTCCCCATAAACTCAACATCCCCTTCGCTGCTGCCCAGCCATATATCAGGAGTAGCGGCCAGGTTACTCCAGTTGCCGTTAAGCTGAAAGGTACCGTCCAGCTTTATTTTACCGTCACTTTCATGAACATAATGTGCATTCGACCCCTGTATTTTAATATAGGCATCTTGGTCAATCTTTATCTGGGCGTTATTGACCAGCCCTGTTTGACCATAAATAAAGGAGGCACAAAAAAAGAATAAAAGCGTATTGAATATTTTTTTCATAACGAAAGATTTTAATGCATTATCAAATTTTGTTAAACAAAAATGAATTACAATCATAAAACAATAAGTACAACTAATTTGACTCTACGGCCTCTTTTTCAGACATTAAAATTTCCAGCATTTGCTCAATAGCATTAAAACGGGATTCATATTGCTTTATTTTCTCATTTTGTTGTTCAATTAATATTTGTTGTTGTTCAATTATTTCTTGTTGTTCCTGGATAGCTTTAATAGCAACAACAGAAAAACCAGAATAGTTGACGCCATAATATTCGCTTCCGATATCTCTGCTTACAAACTCGGGAAATAGTTTTTTTGCATTCTGAGCTATCAAGCCTGTTTGTTTGTCCTTTCTATCGTCACTAATGTAGTTATAGTTAACGACTTCGATATGCATCACTTTATCCAAAATCTTTTCAGTAGGTTTGATATTTTCTTTTAACCTCATATCAGAAGTTGTAACCCATGATCCATTACTGTTATTCACGTATGCAACATTACTTCCATTATAATTAAACCTTAAAAATAAATCACTCGTATGTATGTCCCAATAGTTCCCTGGGGTATTAATTAAGCGCAAACCATCTGCATTTGAAGCATGTGTGTTAAGTTCTTCAATAATAAGCCCCATGTCGCCACTGCTTTTTACTATATGTAATGCTGCATCTGGTACAGTATTAATACCTACTTTCCCACTGTTGTTTCCATCTTCTTCAATTTGGAAAACATTATTCACGTTAGAGGAGTTGTCGGTATCAGCAAAATAAAACTGGGCTCTGCCATCTCCTCCTGTTGTTTGTGTGATACCAAAAATTCTGTTAATTGATGTATGCGCTGTTCTATCAATCACAATATGGTTGCGCCAGTCTGCATTTCTAACATGGAGGCCTGCCACGGGATTAGCAGTGCCTATCCCCATGCGTCTTCCTTTGACTACCATCGCCACATACCAGTTGGGGTCGTAGCCATCACATCTTAAAATATAACCTGAACCCCCTTGCTGTGTAAAAAGGGCCGTGCCATCCGATGAGTTTGTAGTAGCTCGGAGTGCTATACCGTTAGCGTTTGTATTTTCTATATAAGCAGCTGTATTTGAAGAGCCACTACCGCTTCCAACAACTCTCAGCTTATGACCTCCTGGAGATGTCGTACCTATACCAATATTACCGGTGTTGGTATTGTAAACATTATTACCGGAAGCAGACCAGTATGTACTTCCGCCGCCGGCACCAGGAGTTTGCCATGTGGCCGTACCATCAGCATTTGATGTCAGAACCTTTCCTACGCCCGGGTTGCCACCTCTAATTCTTATCTGACCATCAATATCAAGTTTTTGAGTCGGCTGGTGCGTGCCTATACCTGTATTGCCGTTTTTCAATACTGTTAAAGCATTGGAGCGGTTATTATTGGCTGTACCGTTACCGATTATAAAAAGAGGGTCGGTTCCTAACCAGTTGTTAGTTGAGCCAGTAGTATCATTATATGTGCCAATAACAAATGTATAAGGCGATTTGGCTTTTACGTACCTGCCCAAAGCCATAGAAAAATGTCCGTGTGCTTCGGCAAAACTGCCAAGCGCAACACTGCTGGAACCCATAGCTTTAGTTCTATCTCCAATTGAAAGCGTATGCATATGATTAGCCTCAGCATAACTACCCATAGCTATAGCTGTTTGAGTGCTTGCTTTGGCATTATTACCAAAAGCAAAGCTATAAAAGTCGTCTGCAGAAGCATTGTTTCCGAAAGCAAAACTATACATACCATCAGCATGGGCATTTTGTCCAAATGCTAAGGAATAGCCGCCTCCGGTTTCTGAACCAGAACCAAAGGCAAAAGACTGACTGCCGTTAGCCTTGGTGCTATTTCCCATCGAAAAGGAAAGAGCAGCATTGCTTTCTGCATACAAACCATGAGCAAAAGACCTGTCGCCACTGGCAGCAGAACCATACCCCAGCGCTACAGACGCATCGCCTGAAGCGTTCGTGAAATTACCGGCTGCTAATGAACCTTGACCGCTGCTTGTAACTTGTCGTCCTATGGCCACAGCATCGGGGCCTGTAGCATCAGAAAATGAGCCCAACACAATGGCATGTGTTTCGTTGGCCGTATTTTGAAAACCTATTGCTACGGCACGTTCATCAGAGGCTGTGTTGAATGTTCCGATAGCTATTCCTGACGCACCGGTTGCGCTCGAACTGGTACCTAATGCAATGGCACTTGAATGTGTCGCATTGGCATGAAGACCTATGGCAATGGCGCTTTCGGATTCAGTTGTTATTGAGTTACCTATGGCAATGTTATACGAGCCATCACTGGTTACATGAGATCCTAATGCAACAGCTCTGAATCCATTGTTGGTAATTTCACTCCCTATACCGATAGCACTGTGGCTTTTAGAATCAACATGTCGCCCAAGAGCAATAGAGTAAGTGGAGTCTGCATTGGTTGATGTTCCGATAGACAATGCCCCGGTGGCTTTAGTTCTAGCTGAAAAGCCTAATGCAAGAGACATGTGCCCATCTGCTTGAGCCGAAGACCCTATGGCATAAGAGGCTACGCCATAGGCCCTGGCATTACTTCCCAAAGCAATAGAGCTTGGACCTGCTGCTTGGGAGGAAACACCGCCGGCAAAGCTACCACTACCTTGTGCAACATTATTTATACCGACCGAAAAGCTACCTATTCCCTCTGATCTACTACTCATTCCAATAGCAAAGGAATAGTCACCAACAGCAGTTGTTTGGTCAATGAAAGGATTCCCTAGGGTGTCACTGCCAATAGAGCCGATAGCAAAACTGCCATCGCCAGTGGCCAATGCCTCATCACCCAGAGCAAAAGAAGCACCGCCTTCGGCTATTGCTTTAAAGCCAAGGGCATAACTGTTGTTACCTGTTGCTTCTGCATTTTTCCCGAATGCATAGGCATTATTATTGATACTTGTAGCGCCAACAGAGCTGCCGGCTATGGCACTATCACCCAAAGCAAAGGAGTTATCGCCTTCGGCTATAGCATAATTGCCAATAGCCGTAGAGTAGTCACCCCGTGCACGTGGTCTGTAACCTAAAGCCTGAGAATAATCACCAATAGACTTGGCTTCAAAGCCGGAAGCCCAGGAGTTGGTACCTACGCTGTCAACATCTTCTACCAATACACGACCGGCCATAAAGGCTTCTCTTTGAGGATTCCAGTAAACACGAGACTCTGATGGGTTTACCGTTGCCTCAATATCAGAGCTTGGGCTTACCGAAAAAAATTCATTATCGAATCCGCCTTTGGTTCCTCCAGCTGTTCTACGTCCCACTCTGAAACCTGTCAGCTGCTGATTAGTGGTGGATTTAGCCGAAGGATCAGCTTCATCAACATATACCATAACACCTTTGGTGTACACCACAAAAACCTCGTTGCCATCATCATCCTTTACTGAAAAAAGAGGCTGATTTTCTCCGGTATTTTGCCCCTTTACCTCTAATTTTGCTTCAGGGTCATCTGTCCCAATACCTACGCTACCTGTTCCCATGAGTGTCATAATACGGTTATTATTCGGTGCGAAACTGATATGGCGGTTTGATTCATCAGTGTTAAATTCATAATGCCATTGATTGCCACTATCTGTATAACCCAGCTGTAACCTATGTGTGTTGCTGTATCCATACCATTCCATAATAGGGCCAAAGCCGAAAGTTGACCTGTCAATTATTACAGGGTCAGAGGTTCCGTCAAGGCTTATATGAAGTTTGCCTGCCGGTGCTGTATTGCCAATACCTACCCTGCCGGTTCTGCCTATATCAGAAGTTAAGTTGGGCGTTCCTGACCAGGTGGGGTCGGTTTCATTTTCAATAAAATTTGCATGGGTATGATCCCCGGCAGCAACTGTTGAAGCAGTAGTCCCAACAGGTATTCTGCCAATACCCAGCACACCGGAAGTTATATCGGAAGCCGAATGCTGATGCGTCAGGGGTGCATAACCTGCTGTGGCATGGTTGCCCCAGGAGAAAGCGGAATCCCAGTTTCCTATATCAGTGCCGGTAATTCCAAAAGCCGGCGAACTCACAAATATGGGATCCGATTCAGTTATGTTTGTTCGACTTAAATCTCCATTTGCATCTATGCTTAGATAGCTTCCGGTGCCTCCGATATTAGAAAAACGCACGGAACCATCAGCATGTAGCAAAGCCATAGGATTGGTGGTGCCAATGCCCACAAAATTGCCATCGTTAAAAATATTATCATCAGCTACCCAGGCCGTACCATCATGCCTGAGCGTTTGCCCGGCAGCGCCTGTAACAAAAGAATCCATAAATTTAACCCAGGCCGTTCCGTTAAAATAAAAAAACTGGTTTTCATCAGTATCATAAACTAATAGTCCTGTGGCAGGAGTCAAGATACTGATCCGCTGTGCTGTAGTTAAACGAGGCACTAAAATACCTTTGCTCTCTGAATGAACATCCAACATGGCAGAAGCATGTGCATTGTATGAAGCATCATCTGTGATAGCCACATTTTGTGCATTGGTAAACAAATTTGAAAAAAGAAAAAACGCTAAAACATTAACAAGTAGTAATTTTTTCATAATATAAATGGTTTATAGGGTTTCTTTACGCCAAAAAATCATAATGTAACGATGTAAAGGTATGAAATATTTTGCTTACTAAGAATTTTTATTCTTAAAAAGACAACGAAAAAGTCATTTTAATCAAAACTTTTCACCCGTTTGACTTTAGTGTTAAAGCGCAATGCATGCTATCATAAAAGTGGGCAAAAAAATATCAATAAATAGGCCTCTTAATCTGAAAAAAAATATAATTTTGAATTGCATAAAACAAAATTCATATCATGAAAATCAAATATTTTTTTACTGTTTTGTTTTCATTATTTTTTGTAAAACACAGCCATACACAAATAAATGAAAAAGGGCTGCCATTCATCACGAATTATTCTGATGAGGTGTATCAAGCATTCCCTCAAAACTGGCAAGCCGTACAAGACAAGCGTGGGGTTATGTTTTTTGCTAATCAAACCAGCATCCTGGAATACGATGGCCGCAGTTGGCGTCAGATAAATATCAGCGATCATGTTTTTACACGCTCATTATCCATTGACAATGAGGGCACTCTTTATTTTGGCACTTCTAGAAACTTTGGCTACCTAAGCCCTGATAAAAAAGGGAAATTATTACCTGTAATCCTTTCTGACTCGATTGAAGAACAAGATCTGGTGAAAAATGATTTTTGGAAAATAATTAGCACAGACAATTACATTTACTTTTTCAATATTCACACCTTGTTTCGTTATGACAAAAAAGATGCTGAAATAGACTTCTGGCCTCTTTCTGATTACGATATTTTCCAAGTTTTTTTAGTGCATAATAAACTTTTTCTGAGCTGCTTCGATAATGGCTTAATCTGTTTTGATGATGGCAACTTTGAGCTGTTTGAAAACAGTGATTTCTTTTTTGATATTGGCATAGTATCACTTATTGAATTGTCGCCCGATGAAATGCTTGCTGTTACATACGACAGCGGCCTTTTTCTCATAAAAATCGGCAAAGATTCGAAACTCAGCATCAAGGTTTTTAACGAAAACTTGCAGCTCCAAACACAAAATGTATTCTTTTATGCCGCTTTAAAAATCAACACCAATGAAATTGCAATAGCCACTTTAGGCAACGGGATTTATATTATTGATGAAGCCGGCCATTTGCTAAACATCATTAACGAGGACAATGGCTTGATAAGCAACAATATATCCTCAATTTATATAGGACGTTCGGGCAGCGACAAAAGTGTTTTATGGGCTGTGACTGATAAAGGTTTAAGTAAAATTGACTGGTATTCCCCCTTTCGATTATATGGACAGAAAAGTGGCCTGAGTGGTGCTATTACAGATGCCGTAAGATTCAACAACAAACTGTATCTTGCATCAACTAACGGTTTGTATTATTATACCATAGATAGCCAAACACAAAAACCCGTTTTTAAAACAATAAAAGGCATTAACAATGAAGTTTGGAAATTGGTTGTTTTAAAATATGATGGAAAGGAACACCTTATAGCTTGCACTTCGTACAATTTATTTAAAATTACAGGAACTTCTGCTGCCCAAATCACAACTAATTATAATACCCACTCACTATACCAACTCAAAAGTAATCCATCAACGGCCTATATTTCGTTAGGAAGAGGCCTGGCCAAATTGAAAATAACATCAGATGGCTTTATTGACAGTGGCCCCCTTTATAATACAGGTGTTAGCGACAGAGCTATAGTAATCTCTGAGGACGACACAGGCCATTTATGGCTACAATCTGATAAAGATGGCGCCATATATTACGACACAGAAAGAGACACAATAATCCACATTTTTAATCACGCCGTTGACTCATTAATTCCTGTTATCAATACCATTTTTAAAGTAGAGCAAGCATTTTTTTTAGGCACCCCGCAAGGTGTATATAAATATGATGAGGCGCAAAAAAGTTTTTATCCGACAAAACTTTTCAGAGAAGAAGGCAAAGACCCCATTGACTTGTTGCGCGCATATGTTGATGGCAATAATGCTTGGGCTGTATTTATGGAGGGTGGCGTTATAAAAGTGGGCAAACTGGATTTTAAAAACAACCGCTTGCTTTCAACGCCTTTCAACCGTATTAAAAACCCTAACATATGGGGTTTTTACAAAGACAAAGAGATTGAGCGGCTGATGATACTTTCCAGCGACCTGGTTTATCTATATGATACTTCTTTTGATAAAAATTATTCTGCACCCTTTAATGCCCTTATCAGAGAAGTTACCGTTAACAACGAACATACCATCTTTCATGGGAGCCACTATGCTTACAACAACTTACTGCCGCACAAGGTTTTTTCAGATGTTCAACACCCTGATGCTATTGTATCATTACCTTATGCATCAAACAATATATCATTCGCGTTTGCTGCACCATTTTACGAGCTTGGGTCATATACGCGCTACAGCTTCTTCCTTGAGGGAAATGATGATGGCTGGTCTGAATGGTCTGAAAGGACAGAACGGGAATACACAAATCTGTTTGAAGGCAAATACACCTTCCACGTTAAAGCAAAAAACATTTATGGCACAGAAAGCCGTATCGACTCTTATAGCTTCATAGTTTTACCCCCGTGGTACAGAACCCATTGGGCATACTTATCATACCTGATATTCTTGGCATTAATTATCTGGGGTATAGTGAAACTCTCAATATACCGTTTGCAAAAAATCAATGAAGCCTATGGCAAATACCTTCCGGGCTCTTTTTTAAAAGTATTAGACAAACGCAGGATTATCGATTTTCGCTTAGGCGATATGACTGAAAAAGAGATGACCATTATGTTTTCTGACATTCGCGCCTACACCAAATTGAGCGAGAGCATGACCCCTCATGATAACTTTAGGTTTTTAGTAAGCTACCTTAAAAAAATTGGCGGGGTACTCAATAAAAACAAAGGATTTCCGGTACAATATTACGGTGATGGTGTGATGGCCATGTTTCACGGCAAAACAGACAATGTCCTGCAGGCAGCCATAGATATGCATAAAGCTGTTGAGGTTTACAGCAAAGAAAGACAGGAAAAAGGCAGAAGAGCCATATCAATAGGCATAGGCCTGCATACAGGAAATGTAATCATGGGTATCAGAGGCGATGAGTCCCGCTGGGAAGGAGGTATAGTAGGAGATGCTGTAAATATTGCATCTCGCATTGAAGGCCTCACCAAAATATTAGATGCCGCAACCATACTGACAGAAAATGTTTTCGAACACCTGAATAATCCCGGCCATTTTAACTTCAGGCTTTTGGGGAAGGTAAAAGTAAAAGGGAAGGAAATGCCGCTTAAAATATATGAACTTATTGATGGCAGCAAAAAGGAAATCTTTGATATTAAAATTTCTATATCAACTGATTTTAAAAAGGCGGTTCAGCTGTATATTGATGGCCGGCTGGATGAAGCCCTGAATATTTTCACCAATATAACTCAAAAACACAGTGATGTCGCTTCCCTATTTTACATTAAAATGATTAAAAAAATTGAAGTTGCCCCTGAAAATTTTGACGGCTCATTAATCATGGAAACGAAATAAACCCGGTATTTGCATAAGAAAATCCGGCCGTTTCTTTTGGCAATTTAAATAAGCTCCTCTATTTTCTGCCACTCATCATGAATGTTGCGACATAATTTGGCTACAATATCTTTATGCTCTATATTTTTTTCAATCTCTTGGGCGTATTCCAGCATTTTTTCAAACTCCATACTTAATGCGCCACCTTTTATCTTATGTGCCACCGAAATAATTTCATTTTTATCGTACACCTCAAAAGCTTTAAGTAATTTTTGAATCAGCACAGGGTACTCTGAAATAGCGAGTTCTGTCAGGCTTTTATAAACAGTCTGGTTATAATCAATTTTTGCCAGAAATGCTTCTTTATTAAAATGCATTTTTTTTCTTTTGTAATTAATATAGGCCAAATATTATCCATCCCCGCTTCGCAACACCATAAAACTTATTCATTAAACTAAAGACAACGCCCACCTTAAACCATAAAGGAACGTTTCTCAGTTTATACAAATATAACTCTTTTACCATAAAAACACAAGTTTTTTGCTTTTATAGCAGAAAATTGCCGAAAGCTCTTTACACAGTGTCATTTTTATAAAACAATCCCTTCGCTGTAAATAATCAAATAAGTTAATCACCCCTTAAATAACACAGAGATAAACCCATTTATAATGATAATAATAAAGATTTTTTAATTTTATAAACAGTCAATTAAGCATATTCACTAAACACATCAGATAATTGTTATTTTGATGTTTTAAAGCCGTTTTGTATGCAAATTGTATGCAAATAAAAAAGAGCTACAACTCCATTTTGTTGTAACTCTTTGATTTTCATGCTCCCCCTCTTGGATCCCGACTATGTCGCTATGCGTCATTTCGGGAGACCCTCTGATTAATCCCGAATTTCATTCGGGACTCTAACCAACTGCGCTAAAAACTCGGGGAGATGCCCTTCAATAATACGCCTGCACATT
>PXBB01000161.1 GCA_003565735.1 Bacteroidales bacterium | reverse complement strand
TTTCTTTCTGTTTTCATTTTTTCTGTTTTCATTTTTCAAATTTGTTTATAATTCAGGGTTATTAAAAGAGAGTGTTATCCCGGTTCTAAAATGCCTTAGTGGCATGGGTCTAATAGCAACTACTTCATAAACTTCATTCCATAAGTTGTGACATTGAATGAAAAATGAAGTTGATACTTTTTTGATATCTATGTTGTAAGACAAGTGAATATCGGCTTTATGATATGGTTTAAGGTATTGTGTATTATCGCTGGAAACATATCTGTAACCCGTATAGTTATGCTTATAAGAAAGATGCCATGATTTGTAGAATACATCAAACTTAGCAAAACCATTATACATGGGTGTGTATAAAAGTTGTTTCCCGACCGAAGCATCTGAATCGGATATGGCTTTTTGACTGGTTGCTAATACGTAATTAGTCATAAGGCTGAGACATGCCGTTAATTGTTGAAATTTAGCTGTCACAGATGTGTTGGTTTCAAGCCCTCTGCTCCATACTTGCATAAGATTTTGAGGGCGCCAGTACCCGGCAACGGGCAACCATAATATCCAATTATCAATAATGCTGTTAAAAAATGTTGGCATTGTTTCAACAGTAAAATTGCCTTTATCAACAGTCCAATTAAAACCGGCCTGTAGGGTATAACCCGACTCAGGCTCTAAATTCTGATTACCACCAGGCTGCCAGAATAAATCATTAAGAGAAGGAACTCTGAACACTTTTGAGAATTGAGCAAAAACTAATAAATTATTAAAAAGCCTGTAGTCTGCCCCTGTCGAATAAGTAAAAGGCAAGCTTTTCATATCAATCCACTCCTGTCGCCCACTCAAAACGTAAGAAAATCTTTCATTTTTACTTTCATAACTGTATGAAGCAAAAATTGTATTAGTAAGTCTGTTGTGAGAGTTCTGATAATTTGATGCTATAGCCGAAATATAAGAATTGCTGGAACCCGTATTTATTTTGTGTCTCTTCCAAATGATATTTTTTTCAATTTCTGCTGCAAAAGTGCGATAATCATTTCTTGCATCTGTATTGGATAGAGGGTTTTCATAATTCTGCGCATCATCAAAATAAGCAACCCTAAAAAATAAAGAGTTGTTATTAATATATTTAGCCCATTCCGAACTTACTCTAATATTATTATCTTTTTGTTGTGCTAAGCTTATGCTTTCAAGTAGTGTGGGGGGAATTTCCCTTTGGATTTGCTGATACCAAACAAATAAGTTCAATCTTTGATTATTGTTAATAAGCCTGTGATGTGTTGCATATAAACCACGCCCCTCAAACCTTGCATGCTCCTGTTTTAGCTTAGGCGCATCAGGCAAGTAGTTGTTAATATACGTAAAATTATTTTCTGAAGTGTTATAAAAATATTTTATACTGCTCACATGTTTGGATTTGCTATAGCCAACAGATAAGTTAGTACTGTAACTTCCAAAAGAACCGGCAGCAGCAGATAACTCAGTTTTGACACCTTCATTAAAGCGCGACTTTGCTGATAAATGAATAGCCCCTCCCACAGCACCACTGCCCCACAGGGCTCCGGCACCACCATATTGAATTTTTATACCATCAGTGAAACTTACAGGTATTAATGACAAATCCATTTGTCCGTTCATAGGGTTATTAATATTGAACCCGTTCCATATTACAGCTGTATGTGAAGCATTAGTACCTCTAAAAGAAGCACTTGCAATTCCTCCATTATGATAGCTTCTTACGAATATGCCAGTTTCAGATGCTATCAGGTCAGATAAGCTGCTATGCACATATCGGCTCTGAGTAGCACTGTCAAACTGCAAAGATTTTATCCCGGCGCCAAAATCTTCTAAACGCTGAGCATTGACTGTAAAAGTTTTCAATATTTCAGTAGTGTCTTTCAAAGGCTCCTGAGCAAACAAGCCGGATGTTAGACAAAAAACCACAAATATTTTTATAAAAATACGTATGTTCAAGTTCATTTATATTTTTTTAATGAACCGAGAAAAAGGTAAATCTTTTTGACTTGAAAAAGTATTTTACATGCTTTTTTCCCGAAGCATTTTAATAATAAAAAAACTCACGGCAGGTATCCTGGCTTACTCTCGTGCTGCCTTCCCATTTTTGTGGGGTAAAAACAGTGGCTTGTATAGCACTTTTCGTATCAACGAAAGAGTTTACAGTTGCGGGCACAGCCCCCGATTTCCACGGGGTTCCCTTTTAGTTCAAATATATTCAACAGATGATTTTTTGAACACCGTAAATGTGTGGCAAATATATATATATTTTCTTGTAAAAAAATAAAAAACAAAAGTTGAAAGTTCATGAAAGTTCAAGTTAGAAATGAAGTTTTTTATAAAACATTGATAACCTGGGTATGTGCTTCGTAAATATGGGGAAAATCATTATTGCAAATCAACAAACGATGTGGCATGAAGCAAACAGTTTGAATGAGCCACTCCTAAATATCCATTTCTTTCTTTTCTTCAACAAGCCATAAATCATTTTCTTTAACCAACATTAGATTTTCAGTATTGCCATTAACCTGGTAAGTACACACAGTCCTGTTGCCATCAACTTCACAGTTCATATTTTCGTAAACTATTTCACGCGGTGATGCACCAGCAGCTGCAAATTGCTTCATGGTTTCAATCATTTGATGTGTTTCTTTTGTGGATACTTTTTTTGCTGTTTCCCAATCGTGCTCGGCCATAGCCATTGCAAACATCTCAGCAACTTCTTCAGGTGTTGACGAACTACTCCCACACCCTGTGGCAAAAAGTAATGAGGCTAATAAAAAAACAGTAGTAATTTTTTTCATGATTATGCTTATTCAAATATTGATGCAAATGTAATTATAAATACATACATGGTTTTTAAAAAAATTGCAAAAACCAAAAAAAAATAAAAAAGAATACAATGCAATCTTAAATTTTGTTATCTAAAGACTTATTATTATATTTGCATGTTTATCAAAAATTCCATTACCATGAGCAATTTACTTATAACATTTAATTAAAAAATAAAATTATGGGAAAAGGAGACAAAAAAACTAAAAGAGGCAAAATTATTAAAGGTTCGTTTGGTGTGCTTAGACCCCGAAAAAAGAGTCAACGTATTGCAGTGCCAAAAGCAAAAGAAGCAGAGATAGCTGAAGAGGTAAAAGCTGCAAAAGTTGCAAAAGCAGAAAAAGCAGAAAAAGCACCAAAGGATGATGTCACTTCAAAAGTGGATGAGAAAAAGGAGACAAAAACCACGAAAACCACAAAAGCAAAAACTGTAGAGAAAAAAGCACCTGTAAAGAAAGCTGCAACAAAAAAAACTACAAAAAAGGAAGAGAACATAGCACCCAAAAAAGAAACAAAACCGAAAACTACTAAAACTAAAAAAGAAAAAGACGAAAAAACCTCAGAAAAATAAAAACAAGAAATTATCAGATTGTTTATATTAGTTATATGAGAAGCGCATATAAATAATCAAGCATATTTATAAGGACTTATAAAGAGGTGTACTTTTTCACAAGGCTTTTGAAAGCATCGCCACGCTCGGCAAAATCATCAAACATATCGTAACTGGAAGCTGCCGGAGACAGCAAACAGTTGCTTCCCCGATTGGTAAGTTCAACAGCATGTTTAACACCTGCCTCAAAATTATCAATATATACTATGTTTTTTTGACTTTTTTTTCGGGAGAGTTTTTTGTATATATTTAAACCTGCCGACCCCATAGCAATTATATTCGGAATACTTGATGCATTTAAAAAATCAACAAAAGAATTGTAGTTAATGCCTCTATCATAGCCACCAATTATTATTACATCAATATCACGTATCGTCTTTACAGCTTCAATAGTAGCCTCCGGAATTGTTGCTATCGAATCGTTATAAAAATGTTTACCTGCCAGACACCCTACATACTCCAGGCGATGAGGCAGTCCATTAAACTCAGCAATGCCCTTTAATATGGTCTCTTCCGTAAGACCCAGCATTTTACATGTGGCTACAACAGGCAAAATATTAGATAAATTATGCTGGCCTTTTAATACTGTTTGCACATTGTTTTTAAATCTTATTTTAAAAGGTTCCACCGGAAGTTGTGCTTCTACTTTATTATGATGAAAGGAAATACTGTAAGGGCTTTTTATTTTGTTCAGGCTATAAGGTATTAATGTGCTTTTTAATGCAGTTGTCGATACTTTTTTCCGAAGCGCTTCATTATCGTAATTGTATATGAAAAAATCATTTGAATTTTGATATTGACCTATGCGCCATTTGGCATTTTTATAGGCTTCATAATTTTCGTAGTGGTCAAGATGCTCTT
Source organism: Bacteroidales bacterium (assembly GCA_003565735.1). Classification (GTDB taxonomy): domain Bacteria; phylum Bacteroidota; class Bacteroidia; order Bacteroidales; family PXBB01; genus PXBB01. The sequence goes on along the minus strand of PXBB01000161.1, from coordinate 28,870 downwards.
GAAAAATATTTAGAAATATGGCAATATGCGGAGCGTGTTGTACAAACTCCAACTGATGTGATGACATTTCGTAAACAATAAAAGTATTTGATTTTATGTGGTCAACAAGCTCAAAAGGGGGAATCCCAATGTTACCCACAAAAATACAGTGGCGGTTGCCTGAGGATAATACATGAGACAACAAGCTGGATGTGGTACTTTTGCCCTTGGTTCCGGTTATGCCAATGATTTGACTGGCATAGGCTGCCAAAAAAACATCAGCTTGCGTGCTTAAACTGTTTTTATAGCCAATCTTTTGGAGTGTTTTAGCAGAAATTCCGGGACTTTTAAAAATCTGATTATAAGCATTCAAGTTATTAAGGTAGTCTTTTCCGGTATAGACCATCAGCCGTGAGTCATTTTTCAAAAGAGGATTGTCAATAACATTCTGGTTACTATCAAAAATGCCTATCTCTTTTTCTGGCCAGTAGCGACGTAGCAGCTTGTACGTAGATTGTCCTTCGCGTCCAAATCCTAGAATCGCCGTCTTTTTACCTTCAATAGTTTCTGACAATATTTTAATAAGCTTTCCCATATTAAAAATGCTTAGTACTCCTTTTTAAAGCTCTAAGTAGAACTTCTAAGTGGGGTTCCGGTAGGAAATGTTTATGGTTCAAATGCTCTAAAAGAAGTTTATCATCATTTTTAATATAATGCTTGTAATTTTCTGTTTCGGTGTATAAACTGAGCAGTAGCGGCAATTGAGAAGATTGAGATTGTTTGATTATCATGCACAAGGCTGTATTAACCTCTTTAATAGTGCCAATGCACTCAAAGGGCTTCGTTGAAGACAACCCGACCAGCTGCATAAAAGTTTCTTTCAGAGAATGATCCTCCAGAAGATTTTTGCCAAAAATGGCTATCATGTTATTTTCCTTAATAAAGGGCGCTAAAATAATATAGGTAAAAAGGCACTTCGGACAATGACCGCACCACACGCCTTTTTTGCTTCCCACATTGCAGCTGCGAAAAACTGAAAAATATGATGGCATCCGCCCAAATAAACATCCTATCTGCAACTCATTGACCGGACGTAAAAAGCTGAAATAATTAAAATCCGGCGATATATACTGAGAAGTGTACAAGCGAAAATCGTATTCGTATTCAAAAGATTTGGAATATTGGTGGTTAATTTTTGTACCTACAACAGTAGATTCATTGGCACTGGATTCGTTAGAAAGTACCAAGTGCCGTGTTCCATAGCAAGCAGCAACCCATAAACTTATAAAACTTAATACTGCTGAAAAAGGTGTGTGTCCGTTTAAAAACCCTTTTTTGTTTAATGCCAGCAGTTGTGGACAAATTGTTCTTTCTACGACAACTGTTTTTGGTTTTTGACCATTAGCATGTGCCACTTCAGTAGCTATTTGACCCGGATTTAAAAAGAATAAGGTGTTATCTTCAAAAGCTTTACTCAGAAGCTCGTAAGTAACAGCCGAATCTTTACCACCACCCATTGGGATAAGATTGCTATCACTTAATTTTAAGCTCTTTCGTTCTAATTTTTGCTTACCATCATTTTCGAAAACCACAAAATTTTCAAGATCGGGCTTTATACCGTTAAGGTAAAAAAACTCACCTAAGCCATGATAGTAAAGCTTTTTCCACCACGACAACTGGGTGTTATTAAGTTTGTAGTTCCTGATAATTATGCGGGGGGAGCAAGTTGCTTTCCAGTAGCTAAGCATTTCAATCATGCCTATATGAAAAAAAATATTCTCAAGCAGGGATTCTGACAAATTGTCAATTTTTACATCGTCGTTAAGAAATAGCTTAAGTCTGGGTTTAAAAAAATACTTATCCGATAAATTAAATAAAAAAGCAAGTTCTGTGTAGTTAGACTCTTTTGTGACCTCAAAACCCTCATAAATAAAGCAGGGATACTTATTTCTTAATTTATGATAGGTTTTCAAATTGTCGGTTTTTTTCATAACATGGTATTATTTTTGCAATTTTAATGAAAAAATAATAAAGAAACTCATTTTTTTATAATTTTGATATTGATTATAATTATGGACCCTTTGTATAAGACATATAAGCATCCTAAAAGTGGCATGCTGCTTTTGTCAGAGCCATTTTTAAAAGACGTCTATTTTAGTCGCTCTGTTGTTTTATTGGCAGAACACAACAAAGAGGGCACTGTTGGTCTTATACTTAATAAGCCCATAGATGTTAAGCTTAACACACTGCTTGAGGACTTCCCCAGCTTTGAAGCCCGTGTTTATTTAGGAGGTCCGGTCAAACCTAATAATTTATTTTACCTACACACTCTGGGCAATCAGATAGAAAACAGTGTAAAAGTTAAAGAAAATCTTTATTTCGGAGGTGATGTTGAAAGGATAAAAGAACTCATATTACTTCGAAAAATCACCCCTGCAGACATCAAGTTTTTTGTAGGTTATTCCGGTTGGATGCCTAATCAGCTTAATGATGAACTTAAAGAATCTTCCTGGCTTATTGTTGACTACAAAAATCATAACCTAATGCAAAACACTCCTTACAATTTATGGAAAAATATTTTGCGCAGAATGGGTGATGAATATTACACATGGTCTATTGCTCCAATTGATCCTCAATTAAATTAAGCTGATGTTAAACTTTTGAAATTGGCTTGTTGGCTGCATACCAAATAAACCGTTGAAAAGTTTTTAAATATCTTTAAGTTTTTGAATCGCTTTATGAGGGTCGGGGGCACCAAACACATAGTTGCCTGCCACAAGTACTTGAGCACCTGCATTTACCAATTTCGACGCATTTGATGCATTTACACCGCCGTCTATCTGAATAAGTGCCTGCGCATTTTTTCGTTCGATAAGCTCTTTTAAGTTTGCAATCTTGTTATATGTGTTTTCTATAAACGACTGCCCCCCAAAACCGGGATTAACAGACATGAGTAAAACCAAGTCGAGGTCGGAAATGACATCTTCAAGTACTGTTACCGGTGTATGTGGATTAAGCACCACACCGGCTTTCATATCATTGCTTTTAATACGCCCCACAGTGCGGTGCAAGTGTGTGCATGCTTCATATTGCACACTTAGCCAATGGGCACCGGCATTTTTAAAATTCTCAATGTAGCGATCAGGATCAACAATCATAAGATGCACATCAAGAGGTTTTTCTGCCAACAAGGCTATTTGCTTAATAATTGAAAACCCAAAAGAAATATTAGGCACAAAAACACCATCCATCACATCAATGTGGAACCAGTCAGCAGTACTCTTGTTCAACATTATAATATCTTTTTTTAAATCCAAAAAGTTAGCAGATAATAGTGATGGCGCAATAATTGGGTACATGTTAATGATTTTTTTTATTCGAACAAAAGTAAATATTTTTTACATTTTATTATCATTATTGTATAACTTTGCAATAGCTTGATGCATTTTATTAAAAAACAATTCATGCATCAGCACAACAATATTAATAAACGTAGTTTGTTGAATATCAAAAAACAAACTTTAAACTGATAATAAAATGAAACTATTTATTTTTTCTCTCTTATGTATCGCTGGATTTATGACAGCTGTAAAAAGCCAGACGACAACAGAAGTTAAAACAGAAGACATCATTGAAGCTATCATTGAAGATGATGAAAAACCCGAAAGAATGAAGTTGCGCAAAGATGATTATTTGATGCTTGAACTTTTTAATGATTTTTGGCAGCAAACACCTCCGGGACTTAAAACTGATAATTTTAACAGGGGGTTTAATGCATATTTGATGAATGATATGCCTATAGGGAGGTCCAATTTTGCCTTAGGCTTTGGACTTGGGCTTAGCTATCACAATTTGTACAGCAATTCGATATTAGAAAGGGCACAAGACTCGCTGGGATTTACCGGACACACTGAGTTTAGCAAGCTGGAAGGTGATTATAACAAAAACAAACTTACATTGATGTATATTGATTTGCCTGTTGAGTTACGTTTCCGAACCAGAGATATTCTCAACAGTTTTAAAATAGCTGTTGGTTTCAAAGTGGGGTACAATGTAAAAAATTACACCAAATATGAAGGCGACATTAGAAGCCGTATCCTTGATAAAGATGGTAAGACGCCAAGTATCAAAACCAAAGAATACAATATCCAGCACATAGAAAAATTACGTTATGGTATTACAGCACGCATTGGTTATGGCAAATACAACCTTACAGCCTATTATGCACTTACCAGCTTAATGAAAGAAGGTAAAAGCCGGGCTGATGAGATGTTTCCAATTTCTATAGGAATCTCTTTTACGCCTTTTTAAACTTAATAATATCGTACATCGCGGACGTTACCGTTTCTGTGATAAAAAGTCCATTTTCCGGATCTGTAACCGTTGTTAAAATATCCGACCAACTCCCTGTCGCGTGTATTTCTGAAGTATTTGATGACACCACCGGTATATGGCACTCCATTTAGTGTTTTACGGCTGCCACCTCTAAGTTGAGCCCAGTCAACCCATTGCATTTCATCTTTCTTTTCTTTTGCTTTAGTTTCCTTTTCAGCCATTTCTTCTTTTTCTTTTTCATCATCTTTTTCAGCATCATCCTCATTTATGCCGCCGGCTATAAGTGTACCGTATCTGAAAACTTCATAGTACTCAATAACACCATTTTCTTGCCACACAGGCCATTGCCCATGTTTTAATCCATCTTCATAAACACCTGTCGTTCTTATTTGTCCATTGGGGTAATAATAAACCCACTCATCTGTTCTGATGCCATCTTTAAATACTCCTTCAAAAACCTTAATACCATCTTCCTTATGTACAACACGACCGGTAAATGGTTCTTGGTCGTTAATCAAGAAAAAAATGCCATTTCTGTCCTGTAGTTCTGAATAATTGGTTACTGTTGTACTACAAGAAACTAAAAATAAAGCCAATACGGAAATTGTAAATAAATTTTTCATGTTTTTATATGCAAAATGTTTTTACAAATTTAGCACATTTTTAATAAAAAAAATTATTTTTGATAAATATCAGTAGTCTGATTCATTTATTTCTATTATTTGCAGCGCCAGGATAATGCTTGGAATACAATTAAACAAAAAACGGAAAAAGATGTTTGTGTTAAAGAAGTAAGTTTTATAAAAGAATTATATTTGTAAAAAATTCAACTATTATTATGTTTCAACCTGAATTTGATGCTTTTGCCGATGAGTACTATTCGAAATTAAAGCAGACAATATCAAAGGCCAGTGAAAATCCTGAGTTTTTTGCAGAATATAAAATAAAAGATGTGCAAAAGGTTTGTCATAGATATTCTATTTCAAGCAATACAATCCTGGATTTTGGCTCCGGAATAGGTAATTCTATTCCATGGTTTCGCAAATACTTCCCCCACAGTAAGCTCTTTTGCTCAGACGTATCAAAAAAAAGCTTGGATATTTCAAGACACAGATTTCCCGGAAACGAAACACACCTATTAATAACTGACAATCGCATTGAAGTACCTGATAAATCTGTTGACATTGTGTTTTCTTCATGTGTATTTCATCATATTCCATTTGATTTACATAATGATTGGCTTCAAGAAATAAAACGTATTCTAAAGCCCAATGGATTATTTATTATATTTGAACATAACACCTTAAATCCTTTAACCGTTAAAACAGTAAGAGAGTGTTCTTTTGACGAACATGCACAATTACTCTCTGGTTCATACGCTCAATCATTATTTAAAAAAAACGGTCTTAAGCCCCATGTAAGATACAGAATCTTTTTTCCTCATAGCTTGCGTTTTTTACGGTGGAGTGAACGTTTTTTGACCAGAATTCCTTTTGGAGCTCAATATTATATATTTGCAATAAAAAAATAATGAATATGGAATGTGTTTCTCTCTCCTTAGTAATACCCATTTATAGAGGATCCAAAACAATCCCTTTGTTAATGGATGAAATAGAAAAAGTTGCTGCCGAGTACAAGCAAAAAAACTATCCTTTTCAAATTATTGAAATTATTTGTGTTGATGATTGTTCAATTGATAATTCTCTGGAAATTTTATATAAATGTCAAGAAAAAAATTCGGCTATTCAAATAATTGAGTTGTCAAGAAATTTTGGACAACATCCGGCAACAGTTGCCGGTATTGTACATGCTTCTGGTGACTGGATTGTTACATTAGATGAAGATTTGCAACACCACCCCAAACATATTAGCACATTACTATTACATGCCATTAACACAAATTCAGATTTAGTATATGCAAATCCGTTACACAAAGTTTATGTATCATTCATCCGTGATTATGGATCAAGAACTATTAAAAAAATAATTTCCAAATTATCCGGAAATCCGCATACCCCTCTATTTTATAGTTTCAGATTAATTCGTGGCTCAATTGCTCGAGCTGCGGCATCGGTTTCAATAGACCAATCGTACCTAGATGTTTCACTATCTTGGTTTACAAAAAAAGTAGATTCAATTCAGCTTGAATTAAAAGATAGTAGATTTATTGAGTCAGGAACAAGCGGGTACTCGTTTCGGGCTTTATTAAGTCATGCACGAAGATTACTACAAACTTCTAATGTTAAAATATTTCGCTTAGGTGCTTTGGTTGGTTTTGCAGCCCTTATTTTAGGCATTATTGCTTCGCTTATTGTTTTAGGCATTAAAATATGGTATCCGGAATTAATAGCTGTCCCCGGGTGGACTTCAGTTTATCTCAGTACTATGATTTTTGGGGGACTTAACGCGTTTTTAATTGGGCTTGTTTTAGAAAATGTTTCTGTTTTGTTAATGCAATCACATGGAAAACCAAAATTCTTTGTTGTCGATCGCCAATCTGATAACATAATTAAAAAATGGCTTGCCCACAACAAGCATATTTCTGAGAATGGTTAAACATTAGCATGTAAGATTCCCCAAAAAGCAATATTTAAAAATAAAAAAAAATTTAAGCCTAAGCTAACCAAAGATTTATGAAACAATTATAATTCTGCCATATAAAAGGAAGGGTAGAATTCATAAAGGCATATTGTTAAAGGCATAAAATTGAAGAATGTAAAACAGCAATTCTCTCTTTGATAATTACTTATTGTCTTTAATCTTGTAAAAAAGGTTAAAATACTCTGGCAGCTTTTTAAAACAAACGTAAGCCCTTCTGTATTCACTAATTTCGAAAGCAGGAGACCCTTGATAAATGCTGCGGGCTTTGGTAATGCTACTTTGTATTCCGGATTGAGCGGCAATTTTAACGCCATCAGCTATGGTAATATGACCTACAATACCCACCTGACCACCAACCATGCAATTTTTCCCAATTTTAGCTGAACCCGAAATACCGGTTTGAGCAGCAATGACTGTATTTTCACCAATCTCTACATTGTGGGCAACCTGAATCAGATTATCTAGTTTGGCCCCTCTGCGTATGATTGTCGATCCTATTGTAGCCCTGTCAATAGTAGTGTTGGCACCAATTTCAACCCAATCTTCAATGACAACATTTCCAATTTGTTCTATTTTACTGTACTCATTGTTGCTTTGTGGCGCAAAGCCAAAGCCATCAGAGCCAATTATAACACCGGCATGAATTTTACAATCGTGCCCTATTGTACAATCATCATATATCTTGACGCCCGGATATATTATGGTATTATCACCTATTTGCACATTGTGACCAATGTAAACATGTGGGTATATTTGTACATTTTTGCCAATTTTAGCATGCAGGCCAATGTATGAATAATCACCAATACAAGTAGCATCTCCAATATCCGAACCCATATCGATTGTTGATTTGTCGGAAATGCCACATGTTAGTTTTTTACGTTTGCTAAACAGGGAAGTTAGAGTTTTAAAAGCATTATAAGCATCAGCTACCTCTATGAGTACAGGTTTTACTTCACTTGTTATGGTGTAATTACTATCAATTATGACTGCCGAAGCGCCTGTTGTATATATGTGGTTTTCATATTTAGGATTTGCAAGAAAAGTAATATCTCCATTTTTGGCATCTTCAATACGTGCCAAACTTTCAATAATGACATCGTCAATTTTTCCTCTTATTTTACCTTGAAGAAGCTCTGCAATTTTTTCAATACTGTATTTCATGTTTTTTTTATATTAAAGAAAAAAGAAATATAACAATCATAACTTATTTAATATGTTTTTATTATAATGTCATGTTTTATGTTTAGTTACATTTTTTTTTGAACATAATTACGTAAATTGAGCAAATTTATATTTTTTTAGGGTAACATAAGAAGTACTTAACAACTTTTTTTGACAACGTGTGAGTGTCTAACTGATCTGACACCTCAGAAATGTCAGCTATATTGTTGCTGCGAAGAAGAATTTTTATTTTACCTGACTCTGAATTATACATATGATTTGCAGTAGTGCCTGAAAAAGTAAAAAATTGACTTTCGTTAAAATCCAGATCAAAGGATTGCATGGTTTTGTTGACGAGTTTTTTTAGGTGATTTTCTGTAAAGGGTATATTCTGCATTTCAATATGAAAAAGCTGTCTGTTTATTATTCGTTGAGATAACATGGACAAAACTTTATCAGAATGATGACACCATACCTTTATGGCAGCAAAAATATCGTAATCATCCAACCGTGCATAAACATCCAGAAGATCAGTTTGGGTATAAAGGCTGTTTTTATCAAAAGTTTTTTTAAGAAAATAGGACAAAGCCGGGCTGGCAAAAATATCGACACCGCTCTGTGTCAACTGCTTCGCTCTCTTTAGTGTATTAACAAGTAGATACTCAGCTGATATGACGGTTTTATGAAGGTAAACCTGCCAGTACATCAGTTGACGTGCTAAAATAAATTTTTCAATAGAATATATGCCTTTCTCCTCAACTACTAGTTCATCATTAACTATGTTCAACATCTTAATAATTCTATCGCTCCCAACAATGCCTTCAGAAACACCTGTGTAAAAACTATCTCTGTTTAGATAATCCAGTCTGTCCATGTCTAGTTGACTTGAAACAAGTTGATGCAGAAATTTTTTATGGTAAGTGTTTTTAAAAATTTCCAGAGCTAACGACAACTGATTTTTGAACTGTTTGTTAAGAGTTTTGATGAAAAGCTCCGATATTTTTTCGTGATCCGTATTTTCAATAAGACTGAATTCGAGGGAGTGAGAGTAAGGGCCATGTCCAATATCGTGTAATAAAATAGCAATAGTAGCAGCTTCTGCCTCGGCATCTGTAATACAATGACCTTTCTGACGCAACACATCAATAGCCTGACACATCAGGTGCATAGCTCCTAAAGCATGGTGAAAACGAGAGTGAATAGCACCGGGGTAAACCAAATGCGTTAAACCCAATTGCTTAATGCGTCTTAATCGCTGAAAATAAGGGTGTTCTATCAGGTCAAATACAATAGGACTGGGTAAGGTTATAAAACCATATACAGGATCGTTAATTATTTTTCTTTTGTTTTGTTGCACCGTATCAATTTATTTAAGCTGTTGTAAAAATGTTTATGCAGAAAATCTCACCGCAATTGTTATTCTATTTACAGACTTCATTTATTTGTTGTTAAATTCGTTCATGGTATTATTTAGGCCATGAAATGCAAAGTGTTTGATAGCCTGTCCTGCTAGTTTTATTCGTGTCACCAATGCTTCTTTTTCTTCGCTTGACCATCTGCTTAATACATACTCAACCTGATATCCTTTGGCATAATTGTTTCCAATACCAAAACGTAATCTGGGAACGGCTGTTGTTTTCAATGTTGAAATGATATCTGACAGGCCATTGTGTCCGCCGGCACTCCCCTGTGGTTTAATACGTATGACTCCTTGATCGAGGGCCACATCATCCAAAACAACCAAAAGATTGTTTGAATTAATTTTTTCTTTTTGCATCCAATAGTTAACTGCTTTACCGCTATTATTCATGTAGGTAGAGGGTTTTATCATAACAAACTGTTTGCCTCTTGCTTTAAACCGGCTAATATCTGCATAACGGTCTGATACAAACACAACACCTTCTTCAATGGCCAAGTCATCAAGTATTTCAAAACCGATGTTATGTCTTGTATGAGCATATTTAGCACCGGGATTTCCTAAGCCTACTATTAAAAATTTCATGGTGTTATTTTTCTGACGTTTATTAAACAGGAGGTTTTTTAAGAATAACATAGGTTAAGAAGTATTTCTTTGTCTCGTTTTTTTCAACATTCTAATATGTTGTATTTCGCATATAACTTACCTTAAAAAGAATTAAGGCTGTTTTTAGAAACTTTGGTTTCTAAAAACAGCCTTAAAGAATTGATTAAGTTTGATTATGATTTATCTTCTTTATCATCATCACCTTCTTTGCTTTCACCAGCACTTTCAGCTTCAGCTTCAGCCTCTTTGGCTTCTTCCTCTTCTATATCCGAAGCACTCATGGCACCGCGAGTCAACTTCACCATTACAATAACAGAACCGGGATTATCAGTAAACTCAAGGCCTTCAAGATTCATATCTCTTACTTTTATAGAATCACCTAGTTCAACTGTTGATATGTCTATGTCAACATAGCCAGGCAAGTCTGTATATAGACCTTTTACATTAAGTTTACGCAACTTGTTAATCAGTTTTCCGCCAGCCAAAATTCCGGGGGATGTGCCATGTACTTTTATAGGGATACCAATAACAACAGGTTTGTCAGGAAATACTTCTAAAAAATCAACATGAATGACCCTGTCTGTGACCGGGTGAAACTGAATTTCTTTAAAAATACAGTCGTGAATTTTACCGTCAATATCGAGTTTTACAGTAAAAACTTCAGGCGTGTTGATTAACTTAATAAGACTTCTTTCTTCAATTTTTAGTTTTTTTTGCTCTTTGCCACCATAAAGTACACAAGGTATAAAACCCTGCTTTCTTAAAGTTTTAGCATCTTTTTTCCCTACGTTCTCTCTTAAAGAACCGCTAATAGATACTGCTTTCATAATAAAATTTGTTTTTTGAAATGATTAAAATATATAGTAATTAGATAGTATATGTTATTGAATTGTTGTAAAATCAAAGTGCTTACTAATGGATTTGGATTCATGTACGGATCTGATAACATCTGCAAATACACATGACACATCGATGACGGTTATTTTGGAACATTCTTTTTTGAGCGGGATGGTATTACTTACAATCAGCTCTGTAATTTTAGATTTTTCAATTTTTTCATAAGCTTTCCCTGATAAAACCGGATGCGTTATACAAGCTCTTACACTTTTGGCACCGTTTTCATGCATAAGGTCAGCAGCAAAACATAAGGTTCCGGCCGTATCAACAATATCGTCAATAAGCACAATATCTTTATCCACAACATTTCCGATAATGGTCATGTTATCTACTTCGTTATCTTTAAGTCTTTGTTTATGACAAATAACCAGGTCTGAATTTAAAAATTTGGCATATGCAACACCTCTTTTAGCGCCCCCTGCATCCGGCGAAGCTATGGTAAGTTGAGGCAAGTTTAAGCTTTTTAAATAAGGGATAAACAAGGTGGAACAATATAAATGGTCAACTGGCACATCGAAAAAACCCTGAATTTGATCAGAGTGTAAGTCCATTGTAATAATTCGTTGTGCTCCCGCTGCAATAAGCAAGTTGGCTATAAGCTTTGAAGTAATCGGTACGCGTGGCTTGTCTTTTCTATCCTGACGGGCATATCCAAAGTAAGGGATTACAGCTGTTACCCTTTTAGCCGATGATCTTTTGGCTGCATCTATCATCATGAGTAGTTCCAAAAGATTTTCTGATGGTGCAAAAGTCGATTGTATTATAAACACTTCACCACCTCTGACAGTTTCTTCAAATGAAGGCCGAAATTCACCATCGCTAAAATTAGCATAGTTTACAATACCCAGATTTTTACCATAGCACTTTGCAATTTTTTCTGCTAAATACTTAGAGGTGCGTCCGGAGTAAATGTACACAGGTTCTTTCATTTCTAACTTTTTTGTCCCTTTACTTATTATACTTTTAAGAGTAACAATGTTTTATGTATAATTGTAAATTAATTATAAATATGCATTTTTTTCAGCGGCAAATTTACACATTTATAATGAATTAGGAGGTTATTTTTTTACTTAAAAAAAAAGAAATGTATATGCCTGAAATTCAGTTTTTTTTAAATTTTTCTGTCCCGTTTTCTAATTTTTATAGTTTTTAGTAAAAAAAAGCCGCTTCAATAATGATTTTATGATATGGTATTACGTTTTCTTGTTTTATTTTGGAAATTAAAAAAAAACATGTAGGTTTGTGGGGTATGTAAAATTGTAATTTGAAATTAAAAACATATGATTATGAAAGACACACCAATTAATTACGAGATTGTAAATGAGAAGATTAAAGAAATGAATTTAAGCAGTGTTGGCAAGGCTTCAATAAGAGAGATTAAGCGCTTAATTGATATGATTGAACAGGCTACCGGAGATAAGTTTATTCGTATGGAAATGGGTATTCCGGGATTGCCTCCCGCACAAATAGGAGTAGATGCTGAAATTGAAGCCTTAAAAAAAGGTGTGGCATCAATATACCCGGATATTGACGGTGTTGCCGATCTCAAAAATGAAATTTCACGCTTTGTTAAACTTTTTATGAATATTGATGTTTCTAATCAAGGATGCATCCCCACTGTTGGCTCTATGCAGGGTGGTTATGCTGCCTTTATGACTGTAAACAGAATGCATAAAGAAAAAGACACTACCCTGTTTATTGACCCCGGTTTTCCTGTCCACAAGCAGCAACATAAAATTTTGGGCATCAATTACGAAACTTTTGATGTTTACAACTACCGTGGGGATAAGTTGAAGGATAAGCTGGAAGTTTATCTGCAAAAAGGTAATATCTCTTGCATACTATACTCTAACCCTAATAATCCTTCATGGATTTGCTTTACTGAAAAAGAACTGCAAATAATTGGAGCGTTAGCCAACAAGTATGATGTTGTTGTTATGGAGGATCTGGCTTATTTTGCCATGGATTTCAGAAAAGATTACTCCAAGCCGGGCGTGCCACCTTTTCAGCCAACGGTAGCTAAATATACAGACAACTACGTGCTGTTTATATCAAGCTCTAAAGCATTTAGTTATGCCGGACAGCGTATTGGCATGATGGTTATTTCTGATAAACTATTTCCCAAAAAGTGTGAGGACCTGCTACGCTACTATGCTTCAGATATTTTTGGACGTGCCATGGTTTTTGGTACTTTATACGCCTTAAGTTCAGGCACCTCTCACTCTGCACAATACGCCCTAAAAGCCATACTGAAAGCTGCCAATGATGACAAGTTCAACTTTATTGACGTTGTGAAAGAATATGGTGAAAAAGCCAGTATCATGAAAAAAATGTTCACTGATAACGGCTTTAACATTGTTTACGATAAAGACGAAGATCAGCCTATTGCTGATGGTTTTTATTTTACCATTTCTTATCCGGGTTTTACCGGTGTAGAACTTATTGAAAAATTTATTTACTATGGCATCAGTGCCATTTCATTAACAATAACAGGAAGCGAAAGACATGAAGGACTCAGGGCATGCGTTTCTTTGGTTCAAAGAAGTCAATTCCCCGACCTGGAATACAGATTGAAGAAATTTCACGAACACCATCATCCTGCATCATAATTTGTGTGTGTATTATCATATTTTTGCTTTATTTCTCTGTTTGTGAGTTTTTTACTGTTTATTTGCTGTAAAACTCTTATTCAATAAGTTAGTTGAATTAATCAAAAATTAAACTGGCACTATTTCTTTACTAGAAAATCTATTGCGGCTGGAGGTCCCTTTGAAATCAGACATTTCATTGTATCTCTGTATGATTTTTTTGTCTCATAAAGAAGTTTCAGCTTATAATTCGTATGAAATGGCTTACCATTGAATGGCTTGTTGAGGATAGCTGTGCAAAATTTGCTAATTTTGCCTCTAAATAAAAAATCATTAATGTTTTTAAAATGCACGATAATGAGCCCCTGAAAACTGCAAAGAACCTGACAAAAGGAGAGGATGGCATTTTTTACAGCAAAGCAAATGCTATTGAATATTCTACTTGTTTTTATTATTATTACCCTTTCCTGTTTTTTATATTTAGAACTATACCAGGTTGGCTGGGGCTCTATAAAAACACCAAATAATAACCAGAAAAAGAATATGAAAAAGAAAGCTTTAACCGAAGAAGAAAAGTATGTCATTATTCATAAAGGAACTGAGGCCCCATTCAGTGGTAAATATAATAAGCATCACGAAAAAGGGTTTTACTTATGTAAACAATGTGAAACTGCGTTATATGAGTCGCATGACAAATTTGATTCCTCTTGTGGTTGGCCAAGTTTTGATAGCGCCATAGAAAACCGTGTAAGACATGTTCCCGATGCTGACGGCGTCAGGACTGAGATAGTTTGTGCAACCTGTAATGCTCACTTGGGGCATGTGTTTTTTGGAGAACAGTTTACCCGTAAAAATACCAGACACTGTGTTAATTCAATTTCGTTAGATTTTTTACCGTTTCAGAATACTGAAGAAGCGATTTTTGCTGCCGGTTGTTTTTGGGGCGTAGAGTATTATTTTAAAAAATTTAATGGCGTACTTACTGCAACATCTGGCTATACGGGTGGAGAAACTGAAAACCCTGATTATAAACAGGTTTGCTCAGGGAAAACCGGTCATGCCGAAGCTGTGAAAGTTGTTTTTAATAAATTAAAAACGAATTATGCATCTTTAGTTCGCTATTTTTTTGAAATTCACGACTTCGAACAAGTTGACAGGCAAGGGCCTGACATAGGTACGCAATACCGCTCTGCAATTTTTTATAAAGGAGAGGATCAGAAAAAAATGGCTGATGAAATAATTGATTCATTATTTGCCAAAGGGTATATGGTAGCTACGATATTAGAAAAAGCCACAAAATTCTGGATCGCTGAGGATTACCATCAGGACTATTACGATTTAAAAGGCACCCACCCTTATTGCCACAGCTATAAAAAAGTTTTTTGATATTTTGCTCCTTAATATCTATTTTTGAAAATCTTCAAGTTCGGAGCTGTCAAAAACAGGGCCTTCTGTACAAACACATTGGTGGCCGTTTTTTGTATTAACTACGCAACAAAGGCATGCACCAATACCACAAGCCATAGTGTTTTCAAGTGAAACTTCACTTGGAATTTTTGCCGCTTTTGCCAGACGTGCAACCGCCTGCATCATACGTTCGGGGCCACAACTGTAAATACGGGCATATTTTTGCAAGTTGTTTTTAAAAACGGAATGTTGAATAATCAGTCCTTTTTCACCAAGCGACCCGTCTTCGGTAGTTATTAACAAGTGCCCAAATTTTTTGTAAGCATCTGCTCTCAGGATGTCGTTAGAAGATTTGCCTGCCAGTAGTATATCAACCTCGCATAGATTTTCTTTGAGTTTGTCTGCCAAATAAAGCAAAGGAGCTATTCCGCAACCGCCTCCTGTCAGTAATACTTTTTTCTTATGTTCCAGGGTAAATCCTCTGCCCAATGGGTAAATCATATTGACTTTGTCTTGTATTTGCAAAAGAGACAATTTACGTGTGCCCTCGCCAACAATTTTTACAAAAAGACTAATTATGTTATTTTCATAATCCACATGGTGTATGGAAAGAGGCCTTCGTAAAAATGTGTGGGGAGCATTTTCAACAGCAACCTCTACAAATTGTCCCGGTGCTATAGGAGGCAGCATATTAGTATGTTTTAATTCTAAAACAAAAGTTTCAGCATTCAAAAAATACTTATTGGATATGCTAAAATCTTCAATGAGCTTTCGGACTTCCATGAGCGTCTATTCTAAAGTTCTTGATTACTACTTATCTTTGTTGTCCTCTGCTTGATCCACATCATTTTCTTGTGCATCATTATCTAATGATTCTTTCTCAGCAGCATCGTCATTCTCAGCATCAGTTTTTTCTTCTGCTACCTCTTCTTCAAACACAAGCAGTTTATTTTCATGCAGGAGGTTGTACCAATTTATAAGTTTCTTAATATCAGAAACATACACCCTTTCTTTATCATATTCAGGGAGTACTTCTTCCATATATTTTTTTAGTTCATCATTAGAGACAGTAGCTTTTGTGGATGTTGTTCCGCCGTTTTCTTTGTCAAATATTTTTTTAAAAACTTCCTTTAGTGGGACGTCGCCAACTTCAGTAAAAATTCTAATATCTTCGAGAGAACTCATCTTATCGGCTGCAAACACAGGTATTCTTTTTTTGTCGATGAGACTTTCAGCAACAATACCGCTTTTGGTTTGCCCTACAATTTTATATAACCCACCTTTTCCTGAAACTGATAAAATTTTTGTTAAATCCATAATACAAGCTGTTTCTTAAATATAATAATTCAAATTTTGGGAGTAGCCCAATTAGAAAGCAAATTTAATAACTTTTTTCCATGCCTCGTTAATAAAAATAAATATTTGTAAAAGAGTTTAGTTCGCTGATCAGTTTTTGTGGGTTTTTGAGAAGTTCCATATTTTTATCAACATGAATAAGTCCTGAAATAGAAAGTCGCCTGGTTTGCAATTCAACATGTTTAGCATCTTTTATTGTTTTCAATATCAGCAAAGGCCCCATTTTAACGACAATATTATTTACATCTGTCGAGGTATCGATAAGTTTTTTAACAGCTTCTATCATATTGGTATCACTACAATTAATCCCTTTGGAAATGTTCAGGAAAGCATCATCCATTCGGTCAATAGCTTCATACACGCCGTCAATATCAAGTGGTTCATTAGAACGTGCCATACATTGAATAAAATCTTTATAATTGTTGTCTGGTTTGTAGAAACTGAAGCCGGCCTCTTCAATAAGATTATTCACAGCAGAAATGGTATTTTTTAAAAGCTCCTGGTCTTCTGTGCCAACAAATATTTCTACTGGAATATGACGGTGAAGTTTTCGTTTTTTATAATCTGTATTGATTGAATTAAATGAAATATACTCACTAAAAGAGTTTTGTAAAATAAAAATCTGGTCTTTCAATCGGGCTATCTCTTCTTTGAAGTTTTGCTGCATACCTTTTACCTTACGCTCGTAATACTGATAGTATTGCTTCATAAACTTATTTTTCGGTCCGGCTGCTACCAGTCTTTTACCTTCATCGGTATCGGTAAAGTTTTCAAAATTAGCAATAAACTTTTCTGCAAGGCTTTCTGCTTGCTTGACATAAGCAGTTTCATATTTCCAGTTTTTTCGTGGGTTGAGTATTGCAGGTTCCACGCCATTAACATGCTTTGGAACATGTAAACCAAAAGTAGGAAGTTCAATATATTCTGTATCGTTTATTGAACCGTCAAGAATAGACTTGATGATGTTGCGTGTTGATTGTATGTCAATACGTTTACCTATGCCATATGGGCCTCCGATCCAACCGGTATTGACAAGAAATGCACTGGCACCATGCTTCTCCATTTTATCACCTAATTGTTCGGCATAAACAGTTGGGTGTAACAATAAAAAAGCGGCACCAAAAGCAGAAGAAAAAGCAGGCATAGGCTCTTTGATACCTCTTTCTGTACCTGCAAGTTTTGCAGTGTAACCACTTAAAAAATAGTACATGGCCTGATCTTTAGTGAGCTTAGAGACAGGAGGAAAAACGCCAAAGGCATCAGCGGTCAGAAAAATAATATTTTTTGGATGTCCCCCCTTCGATATAGGACGTACTATATTACTAATATGCTCTAACGGATAAGAAACACGCGTATTTTCAGTTTTAGAGCTGTCTTTAAAATTTATCTCGCCACTTTCTTCATCATAAACAACATTTTCCAAAAGTGCATTGCGTCTTATAGCATTATATATATCAGGTTCATTTTCCTTACTTAAGTTAATGCACTTAGCGTAGCATCCTCCTTCAAAATTGAAAATTCCGTCATCATCCCAACCATGTTCGTCGTCGCCTATAAGAAACCTTTCAGGGTCTGCCGACAGTGTGGTTTTGCCTGTTCCCGATAAACCGAAAAAGATAGCTGTATCGCCGTTTGGCCCCATATTCGCCGAGCAGTGCATTGAAGCAATGCCACGTAAAGGAAAAAAATAATTCATAATAGAGAAAAAGCCTTTCTTAATCTCCCCTCCATACCATGTGCCACCAACAACAGCCATTTTCTCCTTAAGGTTGAAGGCAACATACACATCGCTGTTCAAACCATGTTCAACCCATTTTGGGTTAACGGCTTTACATGCATTTAACATGATAAAATCAGGCTCAAAATTTTCAAGTTCTTCCGGTTTGGGTGTAATAAACATGTTTTTCACAAAATGAGACATCCATGCCACCTCCGTAATAACACGAATTTTTATTCGGGAATTTTCATTTGCTCCACAATAAGCATCAGTTACATAAAGCTTTTTACCCGACAGTTGTTTTTGTGAAATACCTAAAAGATCATTCCACACCTCTTCATTGATTGGTTTGTTATCACTTCCTTTCTTCTCAGGATTTGACCACCATATGTTATGGCCCGACATATTTTCCTTAACGATGTACTTATCTTTTGGCGAACGTCCTGTAAATATTCCTGTATCAACTGCTACAGCACCTGTATCTGTTTCAAAACCTTTTTCATAGGTTTTAAGGTCAGAATTCGTTTCGTGCAAAAATAACTCTTCATAAGATAAATTATGAAAAATCTCTGCAGGCTCTTCAATACCATAAATGCTTAAATCTATCTTTTCTTTTGACATAATGATTTGGTGTTATTTCTTAATGAATTTAAAGCTGCAAAAATATAAATTACAATTGTATTTATAGAAAAAAACAGGTTTTATTTGTTTTTTGAAAAATTTTGACGGGCTGGCTAAATTGTCTTGACAACACAAAAAAACTAATCCCTTTAAGGATAGTATGATAAAAAAGACTTGAATATTGTATGTGGTTTACGGTATTTACTAATATACCACGCTGTAATTAACGGATGTTAAAAACATATCTGCTAAAGGCTTAAATAAAATTTTAACCGACTTTTAGTCGGGGTGAGAAGACTCGAACTTCCGACCCCTTGCACCCCATGCAAGTACGCTACCAACTGCGCCACACCCCGATATTTTTGGCAAAATTATAATTTTTTTTTTAATAAGGAATTTCTTTCAAAATTTTTTCTGTTTTTTTTCTATTTATTCATAATATTATGTGTAATTTTGTAAAAATTATAAAAAAATCAGATATGAAAAATTTAATATTAATAGTTCTTTCGTTTATTTTTGTCAGCCTTCATGCTCAGGTAGTAGTAAACTATAGTACTCATGCACCTTTACATGGTGATGAGGCTCATTTTTTTGAGGTGAATTTTATAGTACCCGGTGAAGGTGGCGAGAATATGCTTTGGGATTACAGCACTTTTAATAAACAGAAAAAAACTGTTTTGAGTCAACATCAGTCAGCCTCAGCAAAATCTAATGACCTGATGCCTATAAATCCAAATATAGTATTGCACGAAGATGGGGCGTTCCATTATTTTGACTTGAATTCATCAGCTTATAGTCTTTTAGGAGTCACGACAGAAGATTATGAACTTTTTTATGAAAAACCTGTTAAACGCATGGTGTACCCTTTTTCTTATAACGATTTCATTAGTGGAGAGGTAAAGTCAAGTGCTGTATTCCGCCAGAATTACAATATTGATATTATTGGCAACTATACTTTAAAAGCGGATGCTTATGGTGTTGTGATGCTACCTGGAAATATTATGAAAAAGGTGCTCAGGGTCAAACAAACCACCAATACCGTTCAGTTTTCTAAGTGCCATGTTATAGAAGTGCAAACACAGCGTTATGTATGGTATGCTGCTGACGAAAAATTCCCCCTCATTTCCACGATTATTACAGAGCGACAGTTCGCCAACGGAGAAACAGAAAGAAGCGAAAAAACCTTTATCAACGAAAGAGTGTATCACTGCAAAGACGAAAGAGTATATCACAATGACGACTATCCTTTAACCACATCAGTCTTTGAAGGAGAAAGTGGTTTCTTAAACTATTCAGTTTTTCCAAACCCGTTTAATGATGATATCAAAATCAACTATGAGCTGGCTGAAAAAACCAATATGCACATAGGTATTTATGATGTTACTGGTAAAAGAGTATATGATTTGGTGTCGAATGAGAAACAACCTCAGGGCGTTTACTCTTACAGGCTTAATGCATCAGATATTAGTTTAACTCCGGGTATTTATTTTATCAAATTCGAGTTTGACAATAACGTAATTACTGAAAAAATTATCCGTACGCAGTAATTAAAAAAAATGGGAATTACCTATTTAATGTTTCTATAAAAATTTAAGGTGCATTATTGTATCTTTTGGTCTTACTTTTTGACAGCTTGCTTTTCATAATATAAGTAGCTAAGTATCCCTAAAGATTAATTGTTAATGAGATTGTATCTTTTTTTATAGTTTTGCAGCTTTTTTAACGTAAAATATACTGATATGACTTACAATTTACTTAGTGGTAAGCGGGGCATTATTTTCGGTGCTTTAGATTCTAATTCAATAGCTTGGAAAGTAGCAAAACGTTGTTATGAAGAAGGCGCAATTTTTACATTAACCAATGCACCAATTGCTTTGAGAAAAAAAGACATTTTTGATTTAGCTTCTCAGTGTGGCGACATGCCAGTAATACCAGCAGATATTACCTCAATAAAGGATTTAGAGAAGCTTTTTGACGAAAGCATGAAGCTTATGGGTGGCCGTATTGATTTCATACTGCATGCCGTCGGCATGTCTCCAAATGTAAGAAAAGGTTTACATTACACTGAATTAAACTACGATTATTTCAAAAAAACTCTTGATGTTTCTGCGATGTCATTGCATAAAGTATTGTCGGTTGCACGCCGGAAAGATGCTATTAGTACTTGGGGGTCTGTTGTGACCTTATCTTACATTGCTTCTGGACGGACATTTTCATCTTATAGCGATATGGCACAGGCTAAAGCTATGCTCGAATCTATTGTGCGTAGCTTTGGTTACCATTACGGTGTCGCACGAAAAGTACGCATAAACGCAGTGTCACAATCTCCTACTGTAACAACGGCAGGGCAAGGCGTCAAAGGCTTTAAAGCATTTGCACATTATGCCGACTGTATGTCGCCATTAGGGAATGCATCAGCCGAAAGTTGTGCAGACTTTTGCGTTACGCTCTTTTCCGATTTGACGAAAATGATAACAATGCAAACAATTTACAATGATGGTGGATATTCTACCATGGGTATTAGCGATAAGCTTATTAACGACTGCTTTAATTGTAGTGATGATTGTAAAAAAGAAGACTAAACTTTTTTACATACACCCGAATTCCTCATGAAAATTTAGCATCTTTGAAAAGAACCTTTGCAGGAAAATTCCTGACCCGTAAAATTTTCAGCAATAAGCAGGTGGTATTATTACAGGGTCTCATCATACTTAAAAAAAAATTCACATCCGGCTTAAACAAGCTCCTCAGGATGTTTAGTCTTAGTTGCGTAATTAGCGTGTTTTTTACTAATAATAATGCTTATTTCAAAAAGCAAATAAAGAGGAAAAACAACAAGTAGTTGACTGAAAACATCCGGGGGTGTAATAATGGCTGATAGAATGAGAAGTATAATAAATACTATTTTGCGATTTTTTTGCATCAATTCAGGGCTTAACCAACCAATTTTTGTAAAAAAGTAAACCATAACAGGCATTTGAAAAACAATACCCATGGCTAATGTAATTAAAGAAACACTGGTAATAAATGACATGAGCGATATGGTATTAACCACACTTTCATCCACCTTATAATTCCCTAGAAAGTTGATTGCTAAAGGAACAATGATAAAGTATGCAAAAAAAACACCTGTAAAAAAAAGAACAGAACTTACGCCGATAAAACGTTTAAACTTTTGTATTTCACGTGCATACAGGCCGGGTTTTACGAAAAGCCATAATTGCCACAAAATAAATGGAAAAGCAAGTATTATAGCCCCTATTAAAGCGACAAGTATATGTGCCGTAAACTGGCCGGCCAATTGAATATTTATAAGCTGAAGTTCGTTCTTATTAATGCAAAGGGCACTAACATCCAATTTTTGTGCTATTTGGCACATAAAACTATTCGTTAAAAAAGTGCTTTCTTTGGGTGCGAGAATGATGTGCCCGAAAAGGATTTCCTTATTAATAAAAAGTATTATAAATGCAACAAAAAGAACCGCTATAATTCTAATGATATAGCGACGCAACTCTTCCAGATGGTCGCCAAATGACATAAGCAAGGGAGTCTCATTTTTCTTTGGCGGTAATTCTCTTGTATCAGAGGCCATTATCAAAGATTATCTTTATGGTTCTTGGATGTGTTATTCTTGTCGTTACCGCTGTCCTCTTCCTCATCTGTTATTCCTTTTGAGGCATCCTTGAACTCTTTAATACCGCGTCCTAAACCACGCATTAACTCAGGAATTTTTCTGCCACCAAAAAGTAAAAGAACAATAATAAGAATGATGACTATTTCTGTTGTGCCAATCATGGCAAGGATTAAGTTATGCATTTTCGTAATTGTTAAGGTTTTATGCAAAAATAATAAATCTTTGGAACAAAATTTATTATAAAGGAATTTTTGATTGTTTCAAATAGTCTAATAGTATTTCCTTTCGCCTTCTGGATACCGGCAATTCAACTTCACCGCTTAAAACAACAGAAGCACTTCCTTTTGAAGAACGGTTAATGCTTTTAATATGTACTGAATTAATAAGGTGCGAATTATGAATACGTAAAAAACCATAGGCACCCAAAATATTTTCGAATTCTTTAAGCGTTTTGGTTATAAGCATGGATTCGCCTGAAGTGAAATATACCTGAGTAGAATAATTTTTTGAACTACAATAAATGATGGCTTCCGGTCGTAAAAATTTATACTTTTTCGAACTGGTCAAAACAAAATGGGGTGCCTGATTAGCATATTCGTCTTGATTTGTAGGTGGTGCTGAAGTAAATTTCTTTACCATTAGGTTTTTATTGTCATGATATTTTTTAATGGCAAATTTCAAATCATCTTTCGTAAAGGGTTTAAGTATATAGTCCAATGCGCTTACTTTAATGGCTTTTATAGCATAATGTTTATGCGACGAAATAAAAACACATGAAAAATTAACACCTTTATTACTGAGATCTTCCAGTACTTCAAAGCTGTTTTTATCAGGCAACTCTATATCAAAAAAAACAAGTTCTGGCTTTTTATGGCATATTAAATCTACAGCAGATTGCCCATTAAAAGCATTGCCCACCAAATCAATACCATCAATATCACATAATAATTTAATTAAGAGTTTTGATGTTGCCTTGTCATCTTCTATGACTGCTACTTTTATCATTTATTAAAAAATAGGACAAAATTAGATGCTTTTTAATGCAAAAATAATATTTTTTATGAAATATTTACAATAAATAATTTGCTTAACTATTTATGGCCTTTGAATCATTTTAAATTCGCAAGCGGTTTGGGTATCGAAGATCTGAAGTGCATATCAGATAGGGGAAGTCCAAACATGAGCGATTTTAATTGAAACAGCTAATCGTTTATATCCAAAAAAAATTATATTTGCAACAAATAAATGCAAAATAAAAATTTGACATATGATTGATTTCAGTGCATTATTCTCACTCTCTTATGGTTTATATATTGTGAGCAGTGGCGATAAAAAAGAAGCTAATGGTTTTGTGGCCAATGCTTTATTCCAGGTTACAGCAGATCCGCCATGTTTTGCTGTTTGTTGTAATAAGGATAATTATACTGCTGAAATTATAAAACGTAGTGGAGCCTTTGCCTTCTCTGTGCTTCATCAAGAAGCTTCAATGGAGTTAATAAACATTTTCGGTTATAAAAGTGGCCTAAATGTTAATAAATTCAATAATCGTGAATATATCAATGGGCATAATGACATACCGATAATTACCGAGGACTGCTTAGCTTATATGGAGTGTAAACTCATACAGGAGTATGATGTAGGAACACATTACATCTTTATTGGTGCACTTATGTCAGCTAAAAAAACTAAAAGTGATAAAAATCCCATGACATATGATTACTACAGAAATGTGCGTAAAGGCTTTGCACCAAAGAATGCCCCAACATATATTGAGTCAAGCCTGATTAGTCAGAAAGCCAATACTGAGGGTAAAAATACATATCAAAAGTACAAATGCAAAGTGTGCGGTTATATTTTTGAAGAAAGTGCGGATCAACTTTTTGAGACCCTCCCAAACAGCTGGGAGTGTCCGGTATGTAGTGTGGGAAAGGAAGAGTTTATTGCTTTGAAAATTTAAAATATTAACTTTAATTTATTACTATGAAAAAAACTTTAAAAGGAACAAAGACAGAACAAAATTTACTAAAGTCATTTGCAGGTGAATCACAAGCTAGAAACAGGTATGAATTTTTCGCAAAAGTTGCTCGAAAAGAGGGTTACGTGCAAATTGCAAATATTTTTGAAGAAACTGCCCGTCAGGAAAAGGAACATGCTAAACGTTTTTTTAAATTTCTAGAAGGAGGTATGCTTGAGATTAGTGCTTCATATCCTGCCGGTGTTATCGGAACAACCGAAGAAAACTTAAAAGTAGCAGCAGAAGGCGAAAATGAAGAATGGACAATGCTTTATCCTGAATTTGCAAAAATTGCTTACGAAGAAGGTTTTAAAGATGTTGCTACGGCCTTTAAATCAATAGCCAAAGTAGAATTGGAACATGAAAAAAGGTATTTAAAACTTCTGGAAAATCTAAAAAATAATAGTGTATTTATAAAAGAAGAGAAAGTATTGTGGGAATGTGTTAACTGTGGCTATGTTTACGAATCGGCCAAAGCTTTGGAAATGTGCCCTGCATGCATTCACCCTAAGGCTCATATGCAAATTCGGGCAGAAAACTATTAACATGCCATTATTTACAAAAAGAACAAGCATTAATTAGCATATAGCATAAAGCTTATACCTTAAATCCGCATATGATGTACAATTCAGACATGTAGCAGCAAATTATTTGCGGATTTAAGGTTATATATAAAAATCTGTTTTTAGAATAAGAAACAGGCAACAAGAAAATTCTTGAAAGATTTCTCTTTTTTGAAGCTAACATAAACTACTTTTCGCTATCTTTAAAAGTGCGTTTCTAAAGCGCTATGTACACATAATAGCTGTTTCTTTATTATCAATTATTAGCTGAATCCAAAAATGCACTTAAAAAAATTTAACATTTTTTTTATTTTCCCTTTTAAAAAATGTGTAATTTTGCCAAGATATAAGCGAAAATGATGTGTTGTGTTTACAATATCTTTTTTAAAATTATGGAAATCAACTTAATAGAGTGACGAACTTTATTTTACTATTTCGTTTGTACAACAAAATTTTTATTATTAACCTTATTTAAAACAAAAAAACAAAAAAACAAAAAACATCTTATTCAAAAATTAAAAAAAGTAACAACAAAACAAATGAGTATTAACTTAAATTATTTTTTATGAAAACAAAAACACTATTAGTTGCATTGATGGCATTTATTTTTATGCTGTCAACGCAAGAGTCGAAATCTCAATGTACGGCATACCCACTGCCTTACTATGAAGACTTTACGGGTGTTAGTGTAGGTGATATTCCAAATTGTTGGGATGCCACACATGCTAACTGGAGTGTTCAGAATTCAAACTTTGCCGGCGGAACAGCTCCCGAAATGAGGGCTCATTATTTACCCTCGGGAATTGGCGAAATTGGCATCAGAACACCTTCTATTGATGCGACCTCTGCAACAACATTGTATTTGAAATTTAAACATTACCTTAGTCACTTCGATACTCCTTACGATGTTGCGGTTGTAGTTTCAACAGATAATTTTGCTACACAGCAAACCGTATGGTCATTTTCACCGACGGCCAGTATCCCTGCCGAAGAAATAGTTTTAGACATTTCTTCTTTTGCAGGTCAAACTTTTCGAATATCATGGCTGGTTGATGGCGACATTGAAAACATCAACGCCTGGCATATTAACAGTATCAGTGTAACTGAGGGGAACCCTTGTTTAGCACCTGATTCTCTTTTTCTTGCCAATATCAGAAAAACTTCAGCTGATTTGGGCTGGAAACTTGGCAGTACTGAGTCTGTATGGGATATAGAACTTGGCACAGAAGGTTTTACCCAAACACACACACCCACAAAATCCGAAAAAACGGACAATCCTTACACGCATGGTGGCTTAACGCCTAATACTTCTTACGACTACTACGTACGCGCAGTATGCGGCACTGAATATGTAACGTGGGGTGGTTCTGTAACAAGCCCCTGGTCTGGACCTAAAACCTTCACAACAGAATGTGACGACTTTTTTGAAACTGAAAGTTATACTATTTGTGATGGTGATATATATACCTGGCACGGTAATGATTATACAACAGCCGGAACATATTACGACAGTCTGCTTACTGTAAACGGCTGTGATAGTGTTTATGAACTCATTTTATACGTTAACCCTTCCTATGAGTTTGTAGATGATATTACGATTTGTGATAACGACACATTGGTGTGGCGTGGCAACGAATACTATACGCCCGGGACTTATTATGACAGCTACCAAACAACCAATGGTTGTGACAGCGTTTATGTCCTTAATTTACAAACAAATCCTACTTATTGGTTCCCTCAACACGATACGATTTGTCAAGGACAGGTTTTTCACTGGAGAGATAACGATTATACAACAACAGGAAAATATTTTCATTATCTGACAACTACCAAAGGTTGTGACAGCACTTATGTTTTATACCTTCAGGTAAATCCCATACCAACTGTTAGTTGCCCAAGTGATTTTGAAGTTTGCCAAAACGGCAGCTCCATCTCATTAAATACACTCCCTGGAGTAAATCCTCCTTCAGTTGATGATAACAGTACTTTTAGCGGTGCTGGTGTTGTAATTGTAGATGCGAATATCGGAGAATACAGCTTTGACCCCAATTTAGCCGGTCCAGGTACACATACAATTACTTACGAATTTACTGGTGCCAATGGCTGTCCAAATCAATGTACATTTGATATTACTGTTAACCCTAAATATGAATTCTTACATAGTGCAGATATATGTGATGGGGATATTTATACATGGCGAGGCAATGATTATACTACGGCCGGAACATACTACGATAGCCTACTTACTTTAAGCGGTTGTGATAGTGTTTATGTGCTTGAGTTAATCGTCAATCCTGTGTATGAGTATGTAGAAACGCATATCATGTGCGAAGGAGAAGTACATACTTGGAGAGGTGTTGATTATACCGTAACAGGTACATACTATGACAGCTATACAACAACAGCAGGTTGCGATAGTGTTTACGTGCTTGAGCTAACAGTTAACCCTGTGTATGAATTTATTGAAAATGCAACTATTTGTAGCAACCAAACGCATCCTTGGCGTGGAAATAATTATAATACAGCAGGAACTTACTATGAGAGTTTTACAACTGCAGCAGGTTGCGATAGTGTTTATGTACTTGAGCTAACAGTTAATCCTTCATATGAGTATATTGAAACCCAAGAAATATGCTATGGCGAGGTATATACATGGAGAGGCCAGGATTATACTGCTACTGGGACATACTACGATAACTACTCAACTTTAGAAGGTTGCGATAGTATATATGTACTAGAGCTAACAGTTAACCCTGTGCATGAATTTATTGAAAATGCTACTATTTGTGCAGGAGAAACACATACATGGAGAGGAAACGATTATACTATCGAAGGTACTTACTACGACAGCCTGCTTTCACCAGCCGGTTGTGATAGTGTTTTTGTCCTTAACCTTGAGGTTCTTGATTATAAATTCGTTACATATGCAGCTATATGTGAAGGTCAAAGCTACAACTGGAGAGGAAAGAATTACATCTTACCCGGCAGACACGACTACATCTTCCAGTCTGTCGAAGGTTGTGATAGCATTTATGTGCTTTACTTAGAAGTTAATCACACTTTCGAATTTGTAGATTATGCAACCATTTGTGATGGTGATATATACACTTGGAGAGGTAATGACTTAACTGTTGCCGGAACTTATTACGATAGCTTACTAACAGTAAATAACTGTGATAGCGTATATGTACTGCATTTAGAAGTCAATCCAACTTATGAAGATGTCCATTATGCAACCATTTGTGATGGTGATATTTACACATGGGAAGGTAATGATTATACTGTTGCCGGTACATACTATAACCATTTAACTACTGTTAATAACTGCGATAGCATAATTGTGCTACACTTAGAAGTCAACCCAACTTATGAATTTGTACATTATGCAAGCATTTGTGATGGTGATATTTATACATGGGAAAATAATGACTACACCGTTGCCGGTACGTACTATAACTACTTAACTACTGTTAATAACTGTGACAGTACTTTAGTACTACACCTGGAAGTCAATCCAACTTACGAATTTGATCACTATGCAACCATTTGTGATGGTGATATTTACACATGGAGAGGCAATGACTATTCAGTTGCTGGTACCTATTACGATAACTTACTAACAGCAAACAATTGCGATAGTGTATTTGTACTGCATTTAGAAGTGAACCCAACGTATGAAGATGTCCATTATGCAACCATTTGTGATGGTGATATTTACACATGGGAAGGTAATGACTACACCGTTGCCGGTACGTACTATAACTACTTAACCAGTGTTAATAACTGTGATAGTATTATAGTACTGCATTTAGAAGTTAACCCAACATATGAGTTCACAGACACAGAAGTAATATGTGATGGTAATGTGTTCACTTGGCGTGGAAATGATTATACCACAGCAGGTACATATTATGATAGCCTCACGACAGTAAATAACTGTGATAGTGTTTTTGTCCTTGAACTAATTGTCA
>PXBB01000051.1 GCA_003565735.1 Bacteroidales bacterium | reverse complement strand
TCTTACAACACCATTAACAATGTCGGACAATATGGTTTTTTCATTCAATCTACGGATGCACCAGCCGGCAACCCTTCACAACTATTCAACAATGCTGTTGGTGGTGGATTTACCAGTACAGCAGCGGCGGCCAGTGGTATTTATGTAACCACATCTGAAAATATTGATATTTTTTACAACAGTATAAACTGTGATGCCAGTCAGGGCAGAACATTTAATGTTCTGAGTTCTGCCGAAGGCCTTAGAGTCAAAAACAATTCCTTTGTTTATGCTGCCGGTGGCAATGGTTATGCCATGTATATTGCTGATGAAACAAGTATCGCTGAAATTGACTATAACAACTATTTCAGTAATGGTGCAAATTTTGTTTATTATGATAGTGATGTAGCTGATTTGGTTACGCTTCAATCAATAAATGTCCCTCTTAACAATGATGCCAACTCTGTATCCGGCGACCCTGTATATGTTGACATAGACAATTTGTTGCCACTTTCAAACATTTTGAACGAAGCCGGTACGCCAATACCCGGTATTTCAGATGATATAACAGGAGCTCCCAGAGACCCCAATAACCCTGATATTGGTGCTTATCAGTTTGTACCTGTCAATGATGACATTGCTCTAATTAGTGGTAGGCTTGTTAGAGAAAGTGTTTGTCTAAGTACTAATGATAGCATATATTTAACAATATCCAACCTTATTGGCGGCCCCATCGACTTTTCTACAGATCCTCTTACCGCGCATTGGTCGGTTACAGGACCGGTAAATTCATCAGGAACAATCGTAGTGAATACAGGAACTTTAGCGCTCGGCAACGAAATGGAGTTTGGTGGCGATGGCGTAGATATGTCTGTTGAAGGAGCTTATGTTCTAAGTGCGTATATTGAAACAAATCCTATGAATGACTTAACCGAAAATGATACTATTATTGATGCGTTTCAAATGAATGTACCAGGGTATATTTTTAATGTACAACCTGATTCAATACTAGTAACTGACTGGACATCAACCTATGAGCTAAACGTTAATACCAATCTTTTTGCCAGCCAACCATTTTTCATTACAGAAGTAAGTCATTGGACATCAGCAACTAATACAGGTTCCCCCAGTGGTGGTTGGCCTGCTTGGTTCCCTGTTGGTATAGACTATATTGAGGTAACCGGTGTTCCCAATTATGATTTGGGAGGCTATGTTCTGGAACAATGGGACGGCTCATCATTGGTATCTTCATTTACTTTTGACCCGGGTACGGTATTAAGTCCTGATGGTACAGCTACAATAAGAATTGGTTCAGGAACTGCTGCAAACGACCCTGCCAATTATTATTACAATGGCCGAACGGTTTCAGGTACTTTTGGTTCAGCTACTGCCGGAGGTAAAATTTTTATCGACCCTTCAGGTAATATAGTAGATGCTGTAGCTTATCCAGGATCCTCTACTTACACTTTCCCAGCAGCTTCTGGTGTTACTACTGAACATTGGGATGGTAATATACCCGCCGCTAACGGAACTGCCGGCATACGTCTTGAAGGCCCTTACACCAAAGATGCCACAAACTGGATAGTATCTTCAGCAGCACATACGCAGGACCCTAACGATGTGAATGCAGACGTGACTGTTCCTTCAACGGCTGCGATTTCCGGTTTTACTTGGTCGCTTGATGGTGTTGTTACAAGTGAAAATAACCCAGACACTATTGTTGGCCCATTCACTATTGATGGTGTGTACCAGTATGTGGCTACTTACAATTCGCCATGTGGTATTTTTACTGATACAGCACACGTACATGTGCATATTCCACAAAATGACCTCGCAGTAATTGATATTGTTGCACCTGACACTGATTTCTGTCACGATGCTGACGAAGATGTTACCGTATTGATTACCAACTTAGGTATTGCTGATGTAACAACTGCTTTCGACCTTTCTTATACCATAGATGGTGGTGCACCTGTTACAGAAACCGTTAATGTTACAGTCCCTTCATTGGATACCATTTCTTATACATTTACGACACCTATTAACTTTGGTACACTTCAAGAAGATACAACATTCTATCTTACTGTTTATGCTGACCTGACCGGAGATCCATTCCAAGACAATGATACACTTTCTATAGAAAGAACTTTCTTGTATATACCAGCCGATCCTGTAGCAGTTAATGATACAGTACCTTATGGTGCTCCTGCTTTCTTAACAGCTTCTTCCAATGCAGAAATCTATTGGTACGATGATGCTCTTGGAACCAACCAGGTGCACGTTGGTGACACATTTATGGTTGATTCCGTTTTTGCTGATATTTCGTACTTCGCAAGAGCAGTTTCAGGATCTTCTGAAAATGTTGGAAAATACATTTATGATGGTACTGCTAACACAAGTGGAAGTCAGTGGGGCTTGGTTTTTGATGTGGTGAATAATGATGTTGTCATACAATCTGTAGATGTCTTTTCAGTAGGTGCCGGTGGTCAAATGGATATTCAATTAAGAGATGACAGTGGTAACCTTATTACAGATGTTGGCACTTTTACTTATCCGAGTGGTTCTACATCCAGCCCTGTTCGTGTAACATTTCCTCTTGAATTAGAAGTTCCCGTAGGTACAGGCTATAGAATTGTTTCAGATAATATGAGTGGTAATTTGATTAGAGAAACTTCAGGCAATACTTTCCCCTATATTTCACCCAGCGGTAATGTAATTATTGAAAGCGGCTTTATTACCAACCCAGGAAGCAATACATACTACTGGTTCTATAACTGGCAAGTAGGCGTACCTGGTTGCGAAAGTTCTCAACTAGTTGAAGTTGAAGCTATTGTAGAAACACCTATATGTTACTACGTGAGTAATGTTGCAACAAGTAATATTACACAAGATGAAGTTATGATTTCATGGACGCCTGGTGGTACAGAGAGCGAATGGGAAATTGAATATGGCCCTGCCGGCTTTACACCCGGAACAGGAACTGTTGAAATGGCTTACTCTTCTAACGAAACCATCTATGGCTTGATGCATAGCACTCATTATGAATTCTATGTCAGAGCATTTTGTGACCCTAACTATAGTGCATGGAATGGCCCACATTCTTTCACAACAGATTGTGGTATATTCCTATTGCCATTTGAGGAAAACTTTGATGGTGTTGACCAGGGAGATATGCCACTATGCTGGAATGCCACACATACTAACTGGAGCGTAAACAATTCAGATAATGCCGGTGGTAATATTCCTGAAATGAGATTAAACTGGACACCAAGTGTAACAGATACCGTTGGCTTTATGACGCCTCCAATAAATACGATAGTCGCATCATCTCTATATCTTAGCTTTAAGCATGCTGTTGATGATTTCAGCGGTGGCTATACTTTGGCTGTTGTAGCATCAACTGATGGTTTTGCCACATTTACAGACGTATGGTATATTGAGCCTACAGGTAATGTAGCAGCTGAAGAGGTGATTGTTGATATTTCAGCTTTTGCCGGACTACCTGCACTTCAACTGGCATGGGTATATTTAGGAAATACATCTGATATTAACTACTGGTATGTTGATGACATTATTATAGATCAAATACCTGCTTGTAATGAGCCTGTAAACCTTGCGGCTCAAAATGTAGAACCACATAGTGCCGATCTCGCCTGGACAGGAAGTTCAGAGACGTCTTGGCAAATAGAATGGGATGTTGAAGGCTTTGTGCAAGGTTCTGGTAACCTATTGACAACTTCAGACAATCCTTATCACTTATCAGGATTGACACCTGAAACTGACTATGAGTTTTACGTAAGAGCTATTTGTATGTTTGATACTACCACATGGGCTGGCCCACATTCATTCAGTACACCGGCTACTTGCCCCGTTGTTGACTCTTTGATAGCAGGTAATATCACTCAGACATCTGTTGATATATTTTTGTTACCATTGGATACTTTCATTCTTTTTGAAATTGAGTGGGATACTACAGGCTTTACACAAGGAGATGGCTATTTTATTGTAACATCTGATCTCCCATACACATTAAGTTCATTAGATCCGGCTGCAACATATGATATCTACGTGAGAATTATTTGCGATACTGTACTTGGTGACACCAGTCATTGGGCAGGTCCTCTAACCGTTACTACACTAGATCCTTGCTATGAACCTACCAACTTGAATGTTGTTGAGGTTGGCCTTGATTTTGCCGAACTGGAATGGACTGCTGGCGGAACAGAAACGCTATGGCAAATTCATTATGATACTGTCGGCTTCACTCCGGGTGACGGTCATACTGTTAATACTTCTGATAATCCGCATATCCTTACAGGTCTTGATGAGAACACTCATTATGAGTTTTATGTAAGAGCCGTATGTGATACAGTTACTAACGATATGAGCGCATGGGTAGGCCCCGAAGCATTCTCTACACTGGGTGTAGGCATTGCTGACTTGAGTCATAAGCTTGACCTGGATATTTATCCTAATCCTAACAATGGTATTTTCAATATCTATGTAGCTTTTGATGCAGAAAAACTGTCCTTAACCGTTATTAATCTTCAGGGACAAATAGTTCATGAAGAACAACTTCAAGGACTAACTCATGGTTCAGTTAATGAAATGAACTTCTCAAATCTTGCAGCAGGTGTTTACAACCTCAGAATTAATGACGGTGTACATACCTCTAATCATAAACTAATTATTAAATAATCTTTTTAATAGTTGTTTATTATTCTAAAAAAAGGCTGCCCCCTACAGGGCAGCCTTTTTTACTTTATGAGTATTTTATTAATTTTGCTGTATCATTTTAATAAATAGTATGTCTCATATTTTAGACACCCCTGTAACATTTCTCAAAGGTGTTGGCGAACAAAGAGCCGAACTTCTAAGCAATGAACTGTGCATAAATACCTTTAACGATTTACTACACCATTATCCTTTCAGATACATAGATAAATCAAAACGTCATAAAATCGCTGATGTTTCGAACGATAATGAATACTATTATATAAAGGGCAAAATAAAAAACTTGCAAACTGTCGGACAACACAGAGCCAAACGCTTGACAGCTGTTTTTTACGACAATACCGGTGAAATTGAATTGCTGTGGTTTAGGGGTGTCAAATGGATAAAAGGTTTTATAAAGGCCAACCAGGTGTATTTGCTTTTTGGTAAACCAAGATACTTTATGAGGCAGTATAGCTTTATCCATCCGGAACTGGAAATACCCGATACTTCAAATGACGCTTTTCAAATATCGCTTGAGCCTGTATATCATACAACAGAAAAATTGAAGCAAAAATTTTTGGATAGCCGTGCTATACGTAAACTATGTGTAGAATTATTTAAAAAAATTGATGGTCATATACAGGAAAATCTTTCACAAAACCTATTGCAGCTTACCAAGCTTCCTTCGCGTGCTGTTGCTCTTAAAAATGTACACTTTCCCCAAATACACGATGATTACATAAAAGCCCGACAGCGTCTCATTTTTGAAGAGTTTTTCTTTTTTAGTCTGAAAATGCAACTAGATAAAAGCCTCAGAAATAGCCATATTAAAGGTCATATTTTTGAAAATGTCGGCCAATTTTTCAATACCTTTTATAGCGATAATTTACCCTTTGAATTAACAAATGCCCAGAAACGTGTCATCAAAGAAATGCGCAAAGACATGGGTAGCGGAAAACAAATGAACCGCCTACTACAGGGTGATGTTGGCAGTGGAAAAACACTGGTGGCTTTTATGCTTATGCTTATTGCCGTCGATAACGGTTACCAATCTGCTTTAATGGCGCCTACTGAAATTTTAGCCCAGCAACACTTTGAAAGCTTTCAAAAGTTTACTAAAGGCTTGGATTTGGAAGTAGCTCTCTTAACAGGATCAACAAAAGCAAAGGAAAGAAAAATATTACACGAAAAACTAAAAACAGGCAGCATTCATATGCTTATAGGTACACATGCCCTCATTGAAAAAAATGTGCAGTTCGACAAGCTTGGCTTTGTTGTTATTGACGAACAACACCGCTTTGGTGTAGCACAAAGGGCTAAATTGTGGAAAAAAAATATGAAACCTCCGCACATATTGGTTATGACGGCAACACCTATTCCCCGGACATTAGCAATGACTATTTATGGTGACCTCGATGTATCTGTTATTGATGAACTGCCTCCCGGTCGTAGAGTCGTGAAAACCCATCATGTGTACCAATCGTCGAGACTAAGGGTTTTTGGATTTATCCGTAAAGCCATTAAAAGTGGGAGACAGGCCTATATTGTCTATCCTCTCATAGAAGAATCCGAAGCCCTTGATCTTAACTATCTGATGGATGGCTATGAAAGCATTGTACGTGCGTTCCCTTTACCCGATTACGCAGTAAGTATTGTGCATGGTAAAATGAAACCGGCCGAAAAAGAGTATGAGATGAAACGTTTTGCCAAAGGAGAAACAGATATTCTGGTAGCTACAACCGTAATTGAAGTTGGGGTTGATGTGCCTAATGCTTCAATAATGGTTATCGAAAATGCTGAACGTTTTGGCTTGGCCCAGTTGCATCAATTGCGTGGTAGGGTAGGGAGGGGCGCTGCAGCTTCCCACTGCATACTCATGACTGCCGACAAACTATCACAGGAAGGGGTCAAACGTATCCAGGCTATGACTTCGACTACTGACGGCTTCAGAATAGCCGAACTTGATATGACTTTACGGGGTG
Source organism: Bacteroidales bacterium (assembly GCA_003565735.1). Taxonomy (GTDB): domain Bacteria; phylum Bacteroidota; class Bacteroidia; order Bacteroidales; family PXBB01; genus PXBB01. Next base: position 26,701 of record PXBB01000051.1, on the reverse strand, counting down.
CAGGCGACCTGCAAGGCCTAAAGCAAAGTGGTATCCCGGATTTTAAAATAGGTGATATTTTTAAAGATGAAAAAATCCTTAGTTATGCCAAAAAAATTGCCCACTATGTTATTGATAAAGACCCTGACCTGAAAGACCCTCAAAATGTTAAGATGCTTAACTTTCTGAAACAAAAATATGCGCGTAAAGGAACCTGGGAAAGAATAAGCTGAAAGCTCTATGTACAACCGTTCTGAATTGCATTTTGCTGGTTTCAGGGCGTTATATCCCATGATATGGCATTGACTTTTATAAGTCTTGTGAAAGTTTAATAAAAACTCAAAATTTACAGTTCTGTAATTTTATGTTTGATGGCATACTTTACCAATTCAACTGTTGATTTTAGTTCCAGTTTTTGCATGATGTGATTTTTATGGGACTCTACTGTGCGAATACTAATAAAAAGTTTGTCAGCAATTTCCTGATTGGTTAAACCATTGACGAAAAGCTTTAAGACTTCCGTTTCGCGTGCGGACAATATGCTTTCTTTTTTGTCGGGTGTTTCGCCTGTTTTGATTTTTTGAACAAAACTTTTCATAATGACGTCCGATATGTTTTTGCTAAAATACTCTTTGCCTTCATTAACGGCATAGATAGCATCCAGAAATTCTTTTTTGGTTGTATTTTTGGGCAGATAACCGTCAGCACCCGATTTAATGGCATTTGCTATAAAATCTTCGCTTGTGTACATCGATAAAATAATGATTTTTATTTCTGGCATGTTTTTTTTTAGCTTTGCGCAAATATCAATTCCTGAAATACCCGGTAGAGAGATATCCAAAACTATGATATGAGGTTTGTTATTATCAAGTATGTTTTGTAGCTCGTCATAACTTGATGCTTCTCCGATAATACTAATGTCATCGGCATCGCTCATAAGTGCTTTAAATCCATTTCTAACAATATGGTGGTCGTCAACCAAAATGATCTTAATATTTTTTTTCATAGCTTTTCTTCAATTTGCTGTTCTATCCTGTATTATTCACAAAAGTAAACAAAAAAGGTGTATAAATTTGATTATCAAGCCAAAAATGACCAAACCAATAAAAACATTTTTTTTTGTTTACTTTTTCGAGTGCTTTTACTTTAGGCCATCTGCTTCGTTGCAAAAGCCTTGAAATAGTTTACTATGTCGGCAGCTTTCGACGCCTCGCATCTGACCTAAATTAAAAGCATGAATAATTCAGGCTATTTTAATACTGATTAAGGTTCCTTTATTTATTTTTGATCGAATTATCAACTTCGAATTTAATAAATGTGCCCTTTCGCGCATATTTAAAATACCATTTCCTGATTTTTTTAAGTGTTTTTCAAAGTTAAAACCTTTTCCATCATCTTTGATAATTAATTCAGTAGTATTTGTGCTTTGAATTAAAAAAACCTTAACAGTTTCTGGTTCAGCATGTTTAAGGCAGTTGCTAAGCGCTTCCTGAGCAATACGGTAAAGATAAGTTTTTACTTTGTTATTATTGTTGTCTGTGGTAAGATTTGAGTAAAAAGAAACGGTAAAAGGTGCTATTTCATCAATACGTTTGCACAAATTGCTTAATCCTGTATAAAGGCCGAATTCATAAAGTACAGCAGGCATAAGATCGTTGGATATTCGTCTGACTTCTTCTATAGTATTGTCAAACATTTTTTTCATGTCGTTGACGGCTTCTTTAGTTTTTTCGAAATCTGTGTCAACAGTATTTTCAAGTTTTAGTTTTATAGCTACCAAGTATTGCCCCAAACCATCATGCAGTTCTCTCGAAAGGCGTTGACGCTCCATCTCCTGACCATCAATTAAGGTTGAAAGGCGTTTAGACCTTTCAGCAGCCAATGCTTTTTCAGCTGTTTTACGTTTCGAAATATCTCTGATAACTACAGCTCTAATTTTTTCATTTTTGTACTCTATGTCTGCTTCCTGTACTTCGACTTCAAGTACTGTCTGGTCTTTTTTTACCAATAATGTTTCGTAGCTTAAAAAGGGTGATGACTGGCTTTTTGTTTTTTCTGTTAATTTCAATATAAGAAAGCTGTCCAGATGCATGCGCGATAATTCTTTCTCAGTGTAAACTGTCATATCGCATAAAGCTTGGTTTACAAGCACTGTTTGACCATCTTTGTGTAGTATTATACCATCTTTGGTGGCATTGTAAAAATGTTGTAAACGCTCCTCCCTTTCTATAATATCTTTGGTTTGTTTTTTTATTTTATCAGCCATGATATTTACAGACCTTGTAAGTGCACCTATTTCATCTTTTGATGTGTTATGCACATATGTATCGTACTGTCCCCGGCTGATAAACTTTACGGCCTTATTGAGCTTAACAAGCGGACGTGTAATTTTACCGGCTAAAAAATATGACAGCGGTAAAAGAAGTAATGCAACCAAAATACTGATGAACAGTATACGTTTTTTGTATGCCGCTATAGGAATCATGGCTTCTTTAAGGTCAATTTCAGCCAGAATAGCCCATTCAAGATCATTTTTTTGAAATAAACTATATGATGATAAAACATCAATACCTCTGTAGTCTTTTATAATTGCTGTACCTTCGTCTCCTGAAAATGCTTGGGTTACGGCATCTGTCTTGGCCAGTACAGACAAAAAGGCATCATCTTCAAACCTGGAACTGCTGCGCATGATGTAATCGTGCCCCACCAAATATGATTCGCCGGTTTCTCCAAGGCCACTTCTGCTATCAGTTTCAAGCATAATCTCATTAATTCCCTCAGCAGAAATGCCAACGGCCATAAACCCTTTAATAGAATCATTTTGATGCAGTGGAGCGCCTATATACATGTTATAATTCCCACTTACCTCATCCTTAAAAAAATAATCATGGATAAAAACACCGGCCAACGCTCTAGCTTTTAAACCGATTTGTTTTAAAAGCTGTTGTCGTTTATTTGTATCAGGTTCTTTATGGTAACTTTCAGACAAAACTATTTTTTGGGAATCAATTGTATAATAATCTTCAAAATTACTGATGATGATGTGGGAAATATATGCAGATGAAGCAATAAAGCTATTAATATCTTTAAAACATTTTTTTTGCTGTTTTTTATTATCAAATAAAAAAAATGTGTGCTCTAACTCTGCTTTTCTTGACAGGTAAAGGGTTTCGTTTAAACGAGCCTCAAAAAATTTTTCTAATTGCTTTTTCTTGATAACTCGCACACTTGTCAGCTGGCTGTATGTCCTTTCTAATAATGCATTCCTTGTAGTGATATAAGAGTAAAGGCTTAAAATTATTATTGCAAAAAGACCAATAGCAAGAAAAAATAAAAACAACTTACTGTTTAAGCTTAGCACTGATTTTCTCATCATTTTACTGCCTTATATATAGCTTTATTGACTTTTATAAAAGGGAAAGATCACTTTTTCTTATAGCAGACTGTCAAAAATGCTTCATTTCATATCGTCTTATGTGACAAAACAAAAATATGAAATTATTTTCATAAAAGAAGTGAAAACTAATATTTTGACCTGCTTTTTGTATGAGAACTTCGTGCTGAGGTTGAAAATCACACAGAAATACAATGAAACGTCTGATTTCAAAGGGATTTACAGGCGTGGTAGATTTTTAAGTGCTTAATGCATGTTTACATTTGTGGATTGCAGATGAGCTTAAAGCGTGAACTGACTTATCATACTTATCATACAAAACACTTATTATCTACTCTGTTTCATATATGCTGAATTCAGGTGGGTTTAAGATGTGTTTTTTCACAGCACAGGCGCCGGCAGCTTGTAATAGAGCATTTTTATACTTTGCTGGAAAATCCTGGGGAAGTTTAACTTCTATGTCAATTCCTCCAATACGCCTCTCTGCTTGATTATAGTGCATTTTTTGTATTATTTCAATACCATCCGTACTGATGTTTCGCTGTGCACAAAACGATTTGATGTAAAAGCCTGCACAAGTACCTATAGATGCTAAAAAAAGATCGAAAGGTGCCGGCGCGCTATTCTCACCGCCACCTGCTACACTTTGATCGGTTTTAATACTGAATCCTTTATAAATGGCATTGATTTTTGTGTTGCTTTCTATTTTTATTTGCATTTCCATAATTCATTTTTTTTAATTATTATTTTTTTTACCGCTTTGAAGTTTTTCTTTGATGATATCCAAAAACCATGAGGGGGCTTTTGTTGGACGGTATGTCTTGGCATTTAAAAAAACCAATGTTGTTTCGCCTTTGTTAAGCAATTGATTGGTTGTATTGTTAAATATTTCGTAATAAAACTTGATACGCGTCTCAGGCATTTCATTTACGTAAGTTCTTATACGTAAGGTGTCGTCGTAATGAGCCGGCCTGATATATTTGCAGTGCAAATCCAGAACAGGCATAAAGATACCCTGATCTTCCATTTCCTTGTACGACAGCCCGAGGGTTCTCATGAGTTCAGTGCGCCCGACTTCATAAAATGTGGCATAGTTACCATAGTACACGTAGCCCATTTTATCGGTTTCTGCATACCTGACTTTTATTGTAGTAATTGACTCCAGCATAATTTGTTTTTCACAAAATTACTTTTTAAATAATACCTAAATAAAAGAGATGCGTTAAAAAAGATTAAAAAAACTATACATTAAAGCGAATTAAGAGTATATCAGCATCTTTTACTACATAGTTCTTGCCTTCAAGCCTGAATTTTCCGGCTGCTTTACATGCAGCTTCCGAACCAAGAGTAACGAAATCGTCGTAAGTGATAACCTCGGCTCGTATAAAACCTCTTTCAAGATCGCTGTGAATGACACCTGCCGCCTGAGGAGCCGTAGAGCCATCGCGTATGGTCCAGGCACGCACCTCTTTGGGACCGGTAGTAAAAAACGTTTTGAGGTTTAACATTTTATAAGCAGCCCTAATCATTTTATTAACGCCGGGTTCGCTTATGCCCATTTCCTTTAAAAATGCCAGCCGGTCATCCGTATTATCAAGTTCTGCAATCTCAGACTCAGCTTCGCCTGCAATAACAATTACTTCAGCATTCTCATCCTTAACAGACTCTTTCACAGCTTCAACATAAGTGTTGCCCTGACTTGCTGATGCCTCATCAACATTGCAAACATATAAGACCGGCTTTTCGGTGAGAAGAAAAAGATCTTTAACCACGCTTTTTTTATCATCGGTGAAGTTCAACATTCTGGCTGGAATGCCGTCTTCAAAATTTTTAATATATTCATTAATAATTTCCAGTTCACGTTTGGCATTTTTTTCACCCGCTTTTACAAGCTTTTCAATTTTTATTTTCTTTTTTTCTACCGACTCCAAATCCTTAAAGAGCATTTCAAAATCAATAAGTTCTTTGTCTCTTACAGGGTCAACATGACCTTCAACATGGGGCAGGTTTTCATCATCGAAGCAGCGCAACACATGAATAAGTGCATCTGTCTGACGGATGTCAGCCAAAAAACTATTGCCTACACCTTCGCCTTTGCTGGCCCCTTTAGTGAGACCGGGAATATCTACAAGTTCAATGGTTGTAGGTGTTGTTTTGGCCGGGCTTACTATCTCTGAAAGCTTATCCAGCCTGGGATCAGGAACAAAAATCTGACCTATATTCGACTTTTTGGTGCTGAATGCAAAATTCGACGCAACGGCTTTTGTATTTGAAACACAATTAAAAATGGTTGTCTTTCCGGTATTGGTTATACCAATTATTCCACACTTTAATGACATAGCTTAAAAATTTTAGCAAAAATATAAAAAAAATGCACGGCATATTGTTTTATTTTAATACGTTGCTGATAATTACGATATCAAACTTTTCGCCTCGTAAAATACTTAATTGTTGCAAAAAATACTTATTTTTGAAGTGCATAATCAGTACAAAAGCACTCCCTTTTAGTTAAAAGTAAGTTTTCTTAGGTGTGCTAATAATAACATATTTGATAAACAAATGACAACGAATGAGTCTAAAAGAAAAAAAATAGCAAGCTTTGATTCAGATGGTGTTTTATCGGCTAGCGGCAATATTTTCGGGCTGCCATTTAACCTAAAAGAGTCAGACATTGTATTAATACCTGTTCCCTGGGATGTTACGGTATCTTATAAAGATGGTACCTCTAAAGCGCCAGAAGCGATTAAAAAGGCATCACTTCAGCTAGAGCTTTACGACCCTGATTATAAAAATGCGTGGCATGCCGGTTTTTTTATGCTTGATACGGATGCAGAGATAGTGAAGCTTAACAATAAAAATCGCAGTCTTGCAAAAAAGCACATAAAGGAGCTAACCGAAAATCCTAAAAAAAACAACACACCGGATGTATCAAAAATCAATAAAGCATCAGCATTCTTGAATGCAGAAATTTTCAAAAAATCCTCAGAGTTGATGGCACAGGGTAAAATAGCGGCTGTTGTTGGGGGAGACCACAGCAGCCCCTATGGTTTGATAAAGGCACTCACTCATAATTACGACTTCTTTTCTGTTTTGCATATTGATGCCCATTCAGATTTAAGGAAGGCATATGAAGGTTTTACGTATTCGCATGCTTCAATAATGTATAATGTGCTACAACATACGCAAGTAAATAAAATCGTACAGTTGGGAGTCAGAGATATGGGTATGCAGGAGGCAAAACTTATTGAAAAGGAAAGTAAACGTATCGCGTGCTTTTCTGACAGTTATATCTATGAAAAATCATTAGAGGGCTTTAGTTGGAAAGACATAGTCAATAATATTATTGAGCATCTGGCACCTCATGTTTATATCAGTTTCGATATTGATGGTCTGTCGCCTGATTTATGTCCAAATACAGGCACTCCTGTTCCCGGAGGATTGAACTTTAGAGAGATTACCTTATTGTTAAAAACACTCGTCGCAAATGGAAGAAAAATCATTGGATTCGACCTTTGCGAAACAGGTGTATCTTCTAATGAATGGGATGAAAATGTGTCTGCTCGAATATTATACAAATTATGCTGTGCTACTGCTGTAAGTCAAAAATTAAAAAAATATAAAAAATGAAAAAAACAGTTGTTATTACCGGAGCTTATGGTGTTATTGGTCGTGCTATTGCCGAAATGATGGCAGAAAATGACTATGCTCTAATTTTAGTGGGCAAGGATAAATTGCAGTTGGCTGAAACCAGTGCAGAAGTAGCGCGTCAATCTCACACTTATGATGTAAAATATGTTGCTGTTGACTTATCGAGCGAAAAGGCGATAAAAGAATTTGCCGACTCTTTAGAAGAGCCTGTGCATGTGCTTATCAATAATGCAGCAACAACCCCTTTGCAACGTATAGAAACATCTGAAGGTATTGAAATGCAGTGGGCTGTAAATGTGCTGGCTTATATGTGGATGATGATGTACCTGCGTCCACACATTGTTAAAAATGGCAGGATTGTTAATGTTGCCAGCTTTTATGCAGGCAGCCTTGACTTGAACGATGTGGAGTTTAAAAAACGTGGATACGACAATGATACGGCTTACCGCCAGTCAAAACAAGCTAATAGAATGCTGAGTGCTTTTTATGCAGAACAGTTTAAACCCTATGAAATAACCGTTAACAGTTGCCATCCGGGCGAGATAAGTTCTAAATTAAGCAACAGCCTGGGATTTCACTTTCCTGACCCGCCACGAAAAGGAGCTGATACACCGGTATGGTTGGCTACTTCTAAAGAACTTGAAGGTGTCACAGGACAGTATTTTCAATACCGCAAAAATATCAGATGCCAGTTCAGCCAAAATAAAAATAAGCTTAAAGAGCTTTATGAGCTTTGTCAGTCTTACACTAAATACACTTTTGACAATTAGTATGAAGGATTTGCATGAGGTATGCCTCATACAGCTTGTCCTTCTTGTTGTTCTAGTTGTTTTAGTTTCTTTTTAGTTTTATAAACCCTTCTCAACCAGTGAGGTAAAATTATTACGCCTATAAAAAGGTATGGATAATAGCTTATAAGCCTCCATAAGAGCGCAATGGCAGGGCTTAATCCAACGGGAATAAAGTCACGCAAAAAGTCGGTAAAAACGAATTCGGCAATACCACTACTGCCTGGTGTGGGGCTTATCAATATAATAACCCACATAACGAGCTGCCGGGCATATATTAAGAAATGATCCTGAACAGTAATAAATACCATGATAAGGCAATTGACAACCCAAAAACGGGCAGTCCACGACATGAATGTAGCACCAAAGGCTTTGAGCCAGAAAACGAAAGGCTTGCTTCTCATCTCTTTGGATGTCGTAATAATATCGTCGCCTGTTTCATTGGCTTTTGGGCGCCATTTTCTGATAAAAGGAATTTTAAAAATCCATAACAGTAAGGCCTTAAAACCACGTGGATTGAAAAACACGGCATAAAGTATAATGGAGGTCAGGATTAAAATAAAAACATAACCAATAATAAAAATGCCTTGAGCACCAAATTGGGTGTTAAAGATTGCAAAGTTGGTATCCTGAGGAAATATGTTGCCATGTCTGACCAGCAAGAAGATAATTGGAACCATTAAGATATAAAACAACTCATCAAGAAAAGCTGTAACCATTACTATGGCTGTTGATTTACCAGTGGATATGCCTTCTTTGTTTATAATAAAAATGGCAACAGCAGAGCCACCTACAATTGAGGGTGTAACTGCTGAGGCAAACTCCCAAAGCAAGATGCATTCGAAGCATTGACGCCAGCTTAATTGCTTGTCTGTCATGATGCGCAGGCGCAACATATAAGCAAAATCGCGTATTACCATGAGAACGAGCGACATGAAAATCCATATCAATGAATAACGTTGCCACTCAATATCGCTCAGCACATCCCTGTATGTTAGTTTTACATGGGTGCCCTCTCCGGGAGATACCTGGAAAAATTCTTCTACTTCAGGGATGTTGTTTTCGTTAAGGTCTATCCAAATGTAATCAGCTGTTTCAGAATCAGACAATTCATAACGCTCTTCTGTTAAATTTCTGTGCAAAAGGTAGGCAGCAACGGATAACCCTATAATGATAGGTATTATTATGCGCTTGAATTGAAAATATTTTAGTGCCTTACTCTGTTTGCTTGTCATACCCTTTTTTCAAAATGCAAAATTTGTATTTTTTTTTCAATCTTGAAAGTGTTTTAGAAAAATATTTTTACTTGTCAGAAACTTAAATTAGAAAAGTTAAAAAAATGAAATATATTGTTAATTAATAATATTAAGGAATTCCTATTTGTTTGTGTGTTTGAAGTGAAAGTGTCCACTCTGTGTTTTTTTTAATATAGGAAATGATATCTTTCGTAATATCATGAGCAACACTCCACTCGGGCTGTAAAAACAATTTACATTCATTTTTGACACGGTTTTTATTGAGTTCGGCCCAATCAAAATCACTTTTTTGATGTATTATAATTTTCAGCTCATCAGCTTTTTCATAAAATTGAGGTAATGGATTTTGGTGTTTTTTAGGCGACAGGCATATCCAATCGAAAAAACCTTTCAATGGCTCTGTGCCGGACGTTTCTATATGAACGTTAAAATTGTTTTCTTTTAGCTTTTGGGTTAGTGGTTCCAGATTATATGTCAGGGGTTCGCCTCCTGTAATAACAACTGTTGAGGCTTGAGATTCAACAGCTTTTTGCACAACAGTATCAATGTGAACTACCGGGTGGAGTTCAGCATTCCACGATTCTTTAACATCGCACCAATAGCAGCCCACATCGCAGCCTCCTATGCGCATAAAAAAAGATGGCTTGCCTGTATGGTAACCTTCTCCCTGAAGCGAGTAAAAAGTTTCCATTATGGGAAGGGCAATACCTTTATTTATGAGTTCTTTTGTCAATATGGTACTTTTTAAAAGCTTTTATTAGCTGTTATTCTTTTTGTGCATGCATAGAGCCTTGCCGAAAACTTTCAAGGCCATTATTGAGAAAATCTGTAAATGCATCTGCGTCTGTATTATAGGCAAAAGTTTCAGGGATAAGCATCTCACCATTATAATCGAGTAAAACATAGTATGGCTGGGAGTTAACACCATAGTGCCTTGCCTGAAAATCACTCCATTTATTTCCAATAGTTTTGATACGTCTTTCACGACCACCTAAATCAGATACGTACTGTTCTTTCTCGGCCAGTGTTGTACGGTCATCTACATAAAGTGAAATAATGATATAATCATCTCTAAGCATGCTTAAAACTCTCGGGTCAGACCATACGGCAGCTTCCATGCGTTTGCAATTGGCACAACCAAAACCGGTAAAGTCTAAAAATACAGGCTTATTATTTTCTTTTGCGTATGAGAGTCCTTCTTCATAATCAAGAAATTTGACCAACCCATGCGCACCAATAGTGACGTTTTTGTCCTCAGGGATTTCTTCAGTAGCTACAACTGCCACACCGGGAGTTCCAAGAACAAAGTTTTGTGTTGTCATTGGTGGTAAAAATGAGCTGATACTTTTTAAGGGTGCACCAAACATACCCGGGATCATATAAATGACAAATGAAAAAACAATGATAACTAAAAAGAGTCGGGAGACAGGAAGATGCGTCAACTCACTGTCATGCGAAAATTTAATCTTACCAAGCAAGTAGAGCCCAAGCATTGAGAAAATAGCAATCCACAAGGCTAAATATACAGGTCTTGATAAAAGATTCCATTGAGCTACCAAATCCGCTGTTGATAAAAATTTGAGAGATAAAGCCAACAGAATAAAGGCCAGCACTACTTTAACGGAGTTAAGCCAGCCCCCAGATTTGGGCATTGACTTCAGCCATGATGGAAAAATGGCAAAAAGTGTAAAAGGAATGGCTAATGCAATAGAAAAACCCGTCATACCCATAATTGGCGCCAAATTATTACCTGTAACTGCGGCTTCAACTAAAAGTGTGCCTATAATTGGCCCTGTACATGAAAATGAAACCAGTACTAAGGTAAATGCCATAAGAAAAATGCTTATTAATCCACTTGTTTTATCGGCCTTACTGTCTAAAGCATTAGTCCATTTAGAAGGCATTTGTAATTCGAATACCCCAAAAAATGAAATAGCAAATACAATTAACAATAAAAAGAAAAATATATTGAAAAAAGGGCTTGTAGCCATGGCATTAAGTGCGTTGGGGCCAAAGATAATGCTTATGGAAAAGCCTAACAATACATATATGACAACAATAGAGAAACCATAAACAAGAGCATCGCTAATGGCTTTTTTTCTGCTTTTTGTACTTCTGAGAAAAAAGCTAACCGTCATCGGTATTAAAGGAAATACACAGGGGGTTAGCAATGCGAGTAAGCCGCCTAAGAAACCCATGATAAATACCCATCTTAAACTACTGTCTTTATCACCAGTTTCAGTAATTGGTACTTCTTCCATCAAAGAGGCATCATCAATATCTACAGATACAATATCCTCTTCAAATTCAAGGGTGTCTTCCAAGGATGTTTCATCAGGAAGTTTTTCAGTTTTTAGAATGTCTTCTGTTGTTGTACGGTATTCAGATATTTTAAACTCAAATGGAATATCTGTTGGCGGCAGGCAACGCGTTTCGTCGCAACACATAAAAACCACAAAACCTTTTATGCTGAAGGCTTCTGTTGTGTGCAGGCGAACCTTTTGAGTGAAGACGGCTTCCTTTTCAAAAAGTTTTACATTCATGTCAAAGTTAGGGTCGAATTTAACTTCACCCTTTGGTTCACGTACTTTTCCTACCAGTGTAAATTTGCTATCATCAGCTTCAAATTCAAACTCCGTAGGTATTGGCCCGCCAGGAGGAATGTCCATACCATATAAACTCCATGTGTCCTCAATTGTGGCTGTGAAAATGAGCTCTTTTTCGGTGGCGCTTAGACGGTTGCTGGAGAAAGACCATTTGACAGGCTCTAAAATCTGTGCTTTAAGTAAGCTTGTTGCTATGAGTAGAAAACTTAACAATATTGTTTTTTGAATGATTCTTTTTTTTATGAAATATCAAAATATTTCCGTGTTATTAGCTCCGCTTCAAAATTTATAACTTGCAAAATTACGCAAAAATGGGCAATTATAATATTTCAATTTTTAAAACTTTTTTTGTCTCAGCAGTTACTTTGTACCTGTCGTCATTTCTATAACCAATAACCCATAATATGTTTGCAGAATCAGTTAGTACGCTAACTTTTTCTTTTTCAAAAAGGTTTACTTTTTCATCAATAAGAAAGTCGCTGATTTTTTTTCGATTTTTCATACCAAAAGGGTAAAAGCTGTCGGCTTTTTGCCAGGGGCGTATTTTAAGGGGGTATTGTATCTTGTCAAGGTCAAAAAATGCAGTATGTTTATGAGCAGTTTTAAAGTTTATATGTTTGTTATAGGGAAAAACGGCAAACTGTATGGTGAAGTTTTCTGAATTAAGTGTTTTGGTGTTTTTCTCAATAAAAACTTCTTGTGTTTTTTTTCGTGCAGGTCTTTTTTCAATAATCAGGTAAGTTCTGTCATTAAGAAGGCGGTGTGTAGCACTATGAAATATTTGACCGGGTTGCCTGTTTAAAACTTTTATAATATCATTTACCTGTGCCGAGTTAAAACCAAAATCGCTTATCAGGGCATAGAGATATGGGGCTATATGTTTTTGCGATATCAAAGAAGCTTTATTGAGGTATGTTTTATCTTGTTTTTTGACAATCACTTTTTTAGCTACTTCATCAATTTTTTCGTGACACACCTGTTCAATTTGAGCAATGTTTTCAGCTGTTTTATAAAAGGCCTCTATTACTGATGGATTCAGCTCTTTGAGTATAGGAAAAACTTTTAAGCGCAATTTGTTGCGATGATAGTCTGTTTCAAAGTTAGATGCGTCTTCTCTCCATTTCAAGCCCTGCTTGCGGGCATATGATTCTATGGCTTTACGTTCGGCGAAAAGTAAAGGGTGAATGTAATGACCATTTTTGGGTAGAATACCATGTAAACCTTTAAGGCCTGTACCTCGGCATAAGTTTATCAGCATGGTTTCTGCTATATCGTTTTTATTATGGGCTAAAGCCACATGTTGAAATGAATCTTTTTCAACGAGTGCATCAAACCATTCGAAACGCAAGTTTCTTGCTGCCATCTGTAGTGAAACACCTTTATCCTTTGCGTAACTTCGTGTCTGAAAAGATTTATAATAGTAGGGCAGCTTGTGCTTGCGGCACAATGATTTCACAAAAGCAGCATCATCTATGGAGTTTTGTGCTCGTAAATTGAAATTACAATGTGCTACCGAAACGGAGTAACCGGCTTTGATAAATAGATTAAGCATCACTACTGAGTCTATACCTCCGCTGACAGCCAGTAAAATTTTGTCATTGACTGAACACAACTCTTTGGCTTTGATAAAATTTCTGAAATTGTTTTGCATAAGATAATGACTGCTTCCTTTTTATCTGAAAATGTTTATATGTTGCTTTTTCTTATTTTGTCAGGTGCTAAAGCATAACAAAACACGATGTTTGAGTTGCAAGTTTTTGACTATTACTAACGTGAAATATATAGAGGTATTATACAGAAACAGCCCAAAAAAACTATTTTAAAAGTTTTTTCAAATAGTTGCCATAGCTACTTTTTCCTTGCAGGCGTATATTTTCTTCGAGGGTTTCCTTATCAATAAATCCTAAATTATAGGCAATTTCCTCGAGGCACGCAATTTTCAGACTGGTTCTTTTTTCAATAGCTTTAACAAACTCAGTAGCTTCACTCATAGCTTCATGCGTTCCGGTATCAAGCCATGCAAATCCTCTGCTTAAAACTTGCAATTTAAGTTGCTTTCTGTTGAGATAAGCTTCATTAACGCTGGTAATTTCAAGTTCACCTCTGTCTGAAGGTTTTACATTTTTTGCTATCTCAACAACACTGTTAGGGTAAAAATAAAGCCCAACAACGGCATAGTTGCTTTTAGGGTTTTTGGGTTTTTCTTCGATGCTTATAACATTGCCTGCTGTATCTACTTCTGCAACACCATAGCGTTCAGGGTCGTCAACGTAATAACCGAAAACGGTGGCTTTATTTTCATTTTTTACAGTATGAACGGCATCGCGTAGTAATTGTTGAAAACCGGCACCATAAAACATATTGTCTCCAAGAACTAAACAAACATCATCATCCCCAATGAACGCTTCGCCAATAATAAAAGCTTGGGCAAGGCCGTCGGGGCTGGGTTGTTCTGCATAGCTGATTTGTAAGCCTAAGAGTGAGCCATCCCCAAAAAGACGCTTGAAGTTTGGTAAATCATGAGGGGTTGATATAATAAGTATTTCTCTTATACCTGACAACATAAGAACCGATAAGGGATAGTATATCATGGGTTTGTCATAGACAGGCAACAATTGTTTTGAAACAACTGTCGTAATTGGATGTAAACGTGTGCCGGCACCACCGGCTAAAATGATTCCTTTCATTTGTTTATTATTTTAAATTATCAAAATACCATTTTATTGTTTTTTTAATACCATCTTTAAGCTTGTTCTCAGGTTTGTAAGCTAAAAGCTTTTGGGCTTTTTCTATGGAAGCCAGCGAGTGTGGTATGTCGCCGGGCCTTCCAGGGCCATAAACAGGCCTGATAGTGCTAACTTCAGAATCAAGAGACGCTAAATTTTCTTTTATAATATCAAATAAAGTATTGATTGTGTTCCTGTCATTAACAGCGACATTGAAAACCTGATTATAAGCTTCTTCATTATTTGTAAGTGCAGCCAGTTGGTTGATTTGAATGACATCGTCGATATATGTAAAGTCTCTTGAAAATGAACCATCGCCGTTAATTACAGGGCTTTCATATTTAATAAGGGTACTTACAAACTTTGGTATAACAGCTGCATAAGTGCTGTATGAGTCTTGCTTGATACCATAAACATTGAAATATCTTAACCCGATAAGTGTCATGCCATAAATATCGGCAAAAACCTTGGCGTATAATTCATTAACCCTTTTGGTAATGGCATAGGGCGATAAGGGCTCTCCAATATCTTCTTCAATTTTAGGTAATTTTTTTGAACTACCATAAACCGATGAACTGGAAGCATAAACAATTCTTTTTACACCGGCATTTTTGGCGGCAATTAAAACATTGATAAAACCATCCACATTAATTGCATTGGTTGTGGCAGGGTCTTTTATTGACCTTGGTATAGAGCCTAATGCAGCTTGATGCAAAATAATGTCAACACCTTTTACGGCTTCTTCGCAGGCTTTGATATTTCTGATGTCACCTTCGATAAGTTTAAAATTTTCATATGCTGTGAGCGAAATGATATTATCTTTTTTGCCGGTCAGGAAGTTGTCTAAGCATACCACCTCATTTTCTTGATTTACCAATGCCTGGCATAAGTTGGAACCAATAAATCCGGCGCCACCTGTTACCAATACTTTTTTATTTCGAATCTGTCTTTCCATACATGTTTGTTTTACAACTGAAAAATATCGTCTCTATTTTTTAATGTTATGGTGTTTAATTAAATGCCTAAACAACATGGGCTTTACGGGTTTCAATAAGTATCCTTCTGTTCATACACTCCAGTTCTATGGCAATTTTATGTTTTCCTTTGAACTGAACCAGCTTGCCAGTAAGCCCCTTAAATGGCCCTGTTTTTAAAACAATTTCTTGCCCATATTCAAAATCTACATCAACAGCTTCAATATTTTCACCATTATTTATTTTTATTTGTTTTTCAATACCTTCAATTATTCTATTGTCAACAGTAGCAGCTACACCATTATGAAAAATGTACTTAATAATACTTGGACAACTCAAAACATTGAAATATTCTTTGTTAGATACAAAGACAAAAAGATACCCCGGAAACAAAGGTTTTTCAACCCACTTCTTGCGATCGCTCCATTGTCTGAGTTCCTTATACAATGGTAAATAGGCTTTGATATTGTGCATACACAAGTAATTATAAGATTTTACTTCGTGCTGTGGCTTTGTGTACACAACCAACCATTTTCTAGTCATAACTGATTTGTTTACTGCAAAATTATAAAATAATGACTACCATTGCTCATTTTTCTTTTTTTAATAATTTAACTTTGGAAAAAAAACTTATTTTTGTAATAAATTAAAACTAATGAATATGACATACAAGACTTTAAAAATTGAAATTGCTGACAATATTGCCTTGTTGACAGCCAACAGGCCGGAAGCAATGAATGCGTTGAATGCTCTTTTTTTTGAAGAGTTCAATAAAGTATTAGATGATTTGGAAAAAAATGATGCCTTACGTGCACTCATTATTACCGGGTCAGGTAAAGCCTTTGTTGCAGGAGCTGATATATCTGAAATGTCAGGTATGAACTGTGATCAAGGTAAAGCTTTTTCTGAAACGGGTCAGCAAGCCTTTGCCCGTTTATCAACCTTATCGATACCTGTTATAGCTGCTGTTAATGGATTTGCACTGGGTGGAGGCTGCGAACTTGCCTTAGCTTGTGATATACGCATTGCCGGTTCTTATGCCAAATTCGGACAGCCGGAAGTCAACTTGGGCCTTATCCCTGGATATTGCGGAACCCAGCGCTTGCCAAGGCTTATTGGCCTCTCTAATGCTTTGTACTTGCTGTTGACTGCAGATATGATTGATGCCGAAGAGGCTTACCGTTTAGGTCTGGTGCAGAAAGTTTTT
The DNA here is from genome assembly GCA_003565735.1 of Bacteroidales bacterium. GTDB lineage: Bacteria > Bacteroidota > Bacteroidia > Bacteroidales > PXBB01 > PXBB01. The sequence goes on along the minus strand of PXBB01000051.1, from coordinate 10,123 downwards.
CCGGCAGACACATTAATTGATGAAACAAAAAAAATAGCCATTAAGATTGCTTCTAAAGGAAAAATTGCTGTCAGTAAAGCTAAAGAAGCTACCATTAAAGGTATGCAAATGGATCTTCAACAAGCCAGCAAACTTGAAGCCGATTATTTTGGAAATCTCTTTGGCAATGGCGAGTCGGGCGAAGGTATGAAAGCTTTTCTCGAAAAAAGAAAACCCAACTGGTAAATTTTTACACTTATTTATATTAACAAGTTTTTACTAATCATTAAAACATCACAAAAATGAAATACGAAGAAAGACTAGAAAATGTTTTGGTATTAGGTGCAGCCGGTAAGATGGGCAGCGGTATTTTATTGCTGACATCTATGGAAATGGCTGAATTGAGCCTAAAACCTGAAAACAAAAACAAGCAGTATATTATTTATGCGCTGGATGTGAGTCAAAAAGCACTTACAGGCCTTATGAGGTATTTGCAGGTGCAAGTTGTAAAAGCAGCTGAAAAGAAAATTAATAAGCTGCGCGCATTGTATGCCGACAGAAAAGATTTGATTGATAATTCAGAAATAATCGACCAGTACGTAAAGGATGTTATGCATATTGTACGTCCTGTGACTACTTTAGAGTCGGCTTACGAATCACACATTATTTTTGAAGCGGCCAGCGAAAATCCTGATTTGAAAATAAAACTTTTCTCGCAAATTAATGAAAATAGCAAGGTGACACCCTGGTTCTTTACCAATACTTCTTCTATCCCTATTGGTTATCTCGATAAAGAAGCCGGGCTGGACGGACGTATTTTAGGTGTTCACTTTTATAATCCACCTGCCGTACAGAAGCTTGTTGAAGTTATTAAAGCCGAAGGCTCTAAGCCGGAACTTTCTGAGTTTGTATCGCAATATATCAAAAACTTGCGCAAAATTGAAGTGCCTTCTTACGATTTTGCCGGCTTTATTGGCAACGGCCATTTTATGCGCGATGCCTTGTATGGAATGAGCCTGATTGATAAGCTTCGTAAAGAAGAAAAGCTTTCTTTTGCAGAAGCCGTTTATATTATTAATAAGGTTAGTCAGGAGTTTATGGTGCGCCCCATGGGTATATTCCAGTTGATTGATTATGTAGGTATTGATGTCTGTCAGTTTATTATGAAGGTTATGAAGCCTTATGTGAAAAACGAAAACATTCACAGTCCACTTCTTGACCTTATGATGTCTAAGGATGTTAAAGGCGGGCAAAATTTTGATGGTTCGCAAAAAGACGGCTTCCTGAAATATGAAAAAGGACGTCCGGTAGCCATTTTTGATATCGAAAAAGAAGCTTATGTACCCATAGCTGATTTGGCCTCTAAATGTGATGAAAAAGCAGGAGCCCTGCCATCCGGTTATACACCATGGAAAGCACTAATTGCCGACAAAAACAAAGATGTCAAACTGCGTCAATATTTCGATAATATGAAAGCTTGCAGTTGTTTAGGCTGTAAAGTAGCCTTGGGTTACCTGAAAAGGTCTAAGGAAATAGGTGAAAATCTTGTCAAAGATAAAGTCGCATACAAAGCAGAAGATGTGAACACAGTCTTGCTTACCGGTTTCTTCCATGCTTACGGACCAATAAACGATTATATATAAAACAATAAATATTTTAATTAAAAAAACTATAGATATGAAATTAAGAAGAAAAGTATATATGGTTGCTGGTTATAACACTATCTCAATGGGTAGCGGCAGAAAAGAATTTCATCCGAAAAAGCCTCGACCAGGCTTAGAAGATTATATGAAAGAAGCCGGTCAGGGAGTTTTAAAACAAATTGGTGGTTCACATCATGTTGATGAATGTGTGGTGGGAAATTTTATTGCCGCACGCTATAATAAACAAGCCAATTTAGCAGGTTTTTTTCCATTTATCGACGAAGGTCTTAAGTTTAAGCCATGCGTTAGGGTAGAAGGAGCTTGCGGAACTGGCGCACTGGCTTTAGCCACCGGCATAAAATCTGTGTTAGCTGAAACTGCCGATGTTGTTTTAGTCATTGGTGTTGAAGTTCAAAATAGTGTTAAAGCTGTTTATGGTGCCGATATTCTGGCAGCTGCAGGATGGTATAAAGAACGTAAAGACGGTCATGCCCACTTTTTTCCCGGAAAATTCAGCGATAGAGCCGGTGCATATTATGCGCGCTTTGGTTTCGAAAAAACGCGACAGGCTATGGCGATATGGTTCAAAAATGCTATTGAAAATGCCAGACTTTGCCCCACAGCACAAGAATATCACAATAAAGTTGAAGACTTGATGGGACTTGGTCTTATGCGTGCTAATCCCAAAGCTTTTGTGGAAAATCTTAACGTCTTCGATTGTTCAAAAGTATCGGATGGAGCCAGTGGTATAGCCATCGTCTCTGAAGAAGGATTAAAAAAGTGCGGCATCCCTCTTAGTGAAGCTGTTGAAATAAAAGGTCTGGGAATGGCCGAATATGATATTACAAAGCCTCCTGCAGACCCAACAAAATTGGAAACAACAGCCGTAGCTGTTAAGAAGGCTATGGATATGGCGGGTATTTCAAAAGAAGAACTTGCTACCGTTGAATGTCACGACTGTTTTACCATTGCCGGAATAATGGCTGTTGAAGCTATAGGCCTTGCCGAGCATGGTAATGGTGCCGACTTTATCATCGAAGGTCATACCGCCAGAAATGGAAAAATACCATTCAATACTACTGGTGGTCTTGTAGGATGGGGACACCCTACGGGGGCTACCGGTGTGCATCAGGCCGTAACTATTTGGGAACAGTTGACAGGAAAAACCGGCGATGCTCAGATTAATATACCGCAGGACAGACCCTATGGTCTTTCTATTAATATGGGAGGAGACGATAAAACTCTTGTGTCTATTGTTTATAAAAAAAATATATAGTTTTTTTTGAATGATATTTTGCATAGCTCTTTAGAATTGCTTCAAAAAAAAACATTATTAATACAACACTAAAGGGCTGCGCATTTTCCTAAGTTTTTCTTTTTAAAGCGCTCTTCCATATGGGTAAGCAAATTCAATATGTCAAAGGTGATGCTACAAAACCAACAGGAACAGGAACAAAAATAATTGTACATGTGTGTAATGACATTGGTGCGTGGGGTAAGGGTTTTGTATTAGCATTATCAGCTCGTTGGCCATTACCTGAAAAAGCTTATAGAGAATGGTTTGCAAAAAGCGATAACTTTACATTGGGGCAGGTGCAATTCGTACAGGTTGAAAAAGATATTTATGTAGCCAACCTGATTGGTCAGAGGGATATAGTACCTGATGCAAATGGACAACCACCCATAAGGTATAAAGCTGTAGAAGAAGGGCTGGAAAAAATTGCACTAACGGCTGCCAAAAAAAATGCCAGTATTCATATGCCCCGTATTGGTTGTGGCCTTGCAGGTGGACAATGGCGTCTTATTGAACCACTAATTAAACAAAAATTAATTAACAAAAATATCAGTGTAATTGTTTATGATTTTTCCTGATATGTAGTGTTATTCATCTTGTGTTTTGATTAACACAAGATGTATATTATAATGTATTTGAACTGCAAATTTTTATAAGAATTCGGCTGGGTACTCAAAAAATATTTGTAATGCAGGTATAATTCCATTATTGGTTCATTCATGTCTTGACATGGGGTTTCATTGTTTATACCTTATACTTATTACCAGAGCTTCCTTTTTTTATGTGCATAAGGAGCGGAAATGCGCGTGGTACATCATTTTCTGAAACTACAAATGATACCTCATTGGATGTTGAAATAATCTCGCACACGTTAATGCCTGCCCAGGCAAGCTTTTTCAGGAGGTAATAATACACTCCCAAAACTTCTGTATTATGAGAAGGCAATTTTATTGTTATAGCGCTCAGGTTATTTTTGCATGCCAGCATTTTTTCTTCGACAAAAATATCATCTATAGACTTTTGATATTGGCTGTTAATAATAAAGGTGGTTTCGTAAATCCCCTGGGAATGTGTATAAAAACTGTCCTTTTGAGTACTTAAGACTTCTATGAGCTTTCTTTGGCAAGCGTTTAAGCCCGGACTGTTTTCAAAAGTAAAATCGCTTAAACCAGAACGTACAATAATATCTCCTAGACCTGACATAAAATTTGATAACTTGTGTGCTATTTTTAAGTACTCGTGTTGCGGACGCCTGCGAATAGCCATTACTATAGCACTTTCAGAGACCTCTTTTCTGGTCATTCTTTCAACATCATTTTTAAAAATACGTGCTAAAGAAGAAATGTTTATTAAATCCATAGCCAACGATTCTTCCAAAAATGGGGAGTCGCTTATGAGTGTATTTATTGCTTGTGAAATTGTCATTGTGTTAAATATTTAACACAAAGTTAATAAAAAGTTTATTTTTTTAAAAAATTTTCAAATTATTTTTTTTGATATTTATTTTGCACCGAAAATCAAATATGATTTAGATTATTAAAAATTAAAAACAGAAGGTCAGAACAACAAAAACTAAAAACATTGAAAATTTTAAAATTTGGCGGTACTTCATTAGGTAGTGTGGCGCACATAAAACAAGCAGCAACAATTATTTCAAAAACAGAAAATTGTATAGTAGTGTGTTCGGCAGTAGCTGGTGCGACTGATTATTTAGAAAATTTAGAATGGGCATGGCTTAAAAAAAACCGATCCGACATAACATCTATTTTGAAAAAACTAAAAAACCGTTTTGAAAGTCTTTGTTATGAATTAATGAAGGGGCATAGTTCTTTTACCATTTGTTATGCAAAGCTAAATGACACTTTTGAAAAAATGGAAGCCCGCTTAAATTTTCAGTATAATGTGTCTGATGGTAAATGGCTTATGGCACAGGGAGAATTTCTGACCAGTTTTCTAATCAGTCAGTATTTAGCGGCACAAACTATTCACAACATTTTATTAGATGCTTTTGATTTTATGAGCAAAGATGCTGATGGCAAGCCCTCTCGAGATCATATCAAGCAAAAAATATGTGCATTACCTCATTATAGCGGTCGTGGGATATATGTTACCCAGGGTTATATATGTTTATCTCATCAGGGGCTTCCTGATAACTTGGGCAGGGGTGGGAGCGACTATACAGCCACATTATTAGGTGCCGCACTTAATGTTAGTATTGTGGAAATATGGACTGATATTGATGGGCTTCATAACAATGATCCCAGATATGTAGATCATACTTACCCTGTGGACAGGCTTTCGTATAATGAAGCATCTGAGTTGGCTTATTTTGGTGCAAAAATTCTGCACCCTTTGTGTGTGCAACCTGTTGCTGAAAAAAATATTCCTATGCTGCTCAAATGCACTATGCAGCCTCAAAAAGATGGCACTTTTATTCACAGCTCTGCCGAGGGGGTTGTTATTAAAGCCATAGCCGCTAAAGATAATATTACCATTATACGGATAAAATCTGCGGATATGTTTAATGCGTATGGTTTTCTAAGTCGTATTTTCAAGGTTTTTGAACAATATCAAACATCAATTGATGTGATAACAACCTCTGAAGTGGCAGTGGCTGTCACGATTGATAATAACAGCTACATTGAGGATATTGTAAACGATTTGCAAGAAATGGCTTATGTAGAGGTGATACCTTTGCAAACCATTTTATGTGTGGTTGGCGATGCCTTGAAAATCAGTCAAAAACAAACGGCAGTCGTGCTTGATGCCTTACAAGGCATTAAGTTGAATATGATATCGTATGGAGGGAGCAAAAATAACTTGAGCATTGTTGTTCCCTTGTCCCAAAAGAAAGAAGCCTTGCAGCGGTTGCAAAAGAAAATGTTTACTAAAAACAAAAGATTTTTCTCATTACTACACAAAAACTAATGATTATGAATAACATATATAATGTTTGCCAACTTAAGACAGTTCAAACACCATACTATCTTTACGATATGTTTTTGCTTAAAAGTACCCTCGAAAGTGCTTATAATGCTGCCCGAGCCCATAATTTTAAAATTCATTATGCTGTAAAAGCCAATACAGAATCAAAAATATTGCAAGAAGTCAACAAACACCGCTTTGGTGTCGATTGTGTAAGTGCTAATGAAATCAAAAAAGCTATCAATCATGGTTTTAAAGCTAAGGACATAGTTTTTGCAGGTGTTGGTAAAACTGATAGTGAAATAGCATTTGCTTTAAGTCAACAAATTTTTTGTATCAATTGCGAATCTATTGAAGAACTCGAAGTCATAGCCACCATAGCCGAAAAAATGAGACTTAAAGCTCCTGTTGCTTTACGTGTTAATCCTAATATAGACGCACAGACACACCAAAAAATATCAACAGGTCTGGAGGATAATAAATTTGGCATGCCACTATTTGAACTTCAACAGGCACTGGATATATGTTGCCAAAACTCATATTTGCAATTTAAGGGCTTGCATTTTCATATTGGTTCTCAAATAAAGAGCGAAACACCATTTATCAATTTATGTAAAAAAGCTTCCGAAATATGGCACAAATTCGGTATTGAAAGCTATGGTGGTTCAGTGCTAAATCTGGGAGGCGGTTTGGCGGTTGATTATTCAGATCCTTTTAATAAGCCAGTTCCTGAATTTGAACATTTTTTTGGACTTATTTCTAAACACCTTCACATACCCACGAATGTAAAAGTTTTTTTTGAGCTGGGGCGTAGCCTGGTGGCTCAATCGGGTACACTGGTTACCAAAGTGCTTTATGTTAAAAAAGGCCTGACCAAAAACTTTGCTATAGTCGATGCAGGCATGACTGAGCTTTTGAGACCTGCTTTATACCAAGCTTTTCATAAAATTGAAAAGTTTAACAACAATGGTGGTGCCATAAAAAACTATGATATTGTTGGGCCTGTATGTGAGTCCTCAGATGTTTTTGCTAAAAATGTGGCTTTGCCCGAAATACGGCGCGGCGATATTTTAATGGTCCGCTCTTGTGGTGCTTATGCCCAGTCAATGTCATTAAGGTACAATTTAAGAAGTCTTGCGCCTGCCTACTATTTGCACAACAACCCTGTTGATGCTCTTCAGGATCATGTAACTACCTCTTTTAATACATGCCCCGATTACATATTTAACTTCTTTTCTTTACAGTGACAAGTCTAAACTAAACAAAAGTGCCTGCAACTCTATTTGGCTTTGCAATTGTATCGCTTTTTTTATTATTTTAGCAAAAAAGTAAAAATGTGAAAAAATGTCATCTAAAAGCTTATACTTTTGTTTAGCACTGCTTATGTTTTTTTCTGCCTGTAGCAGCGATAAGATTTTCGAGAAGCATAAAAGATTTCCTGATAATAACTGGAGTAGGCATGAAAGCTTAAGATTCGATGTGAATATTCCCGACAAGGGGTCTTATGATATATATGTAGCTATTCGTCATGCCAGCCATTATCCTTTTGCCAATGTAAATATCGGCCTAACTATCGAAACCCCATCCGGCACAGAACGTTTTATGAAACATCAGCTAATGGTACGTCACGAGGATGGTTCTTTCAAAGGTGATGGCTTAGGCGATATATGGGATAATCAGATTATGGTATTTGAAAACTACCTTTTGAGTGAAGCAGGTACTTATGTTTTTACGGTTGAAAATCTGATGCACCTTGTGGAACTCAGGGGGATTATGGCTGTAGGTATTGTTGTAAAAAGAAGTAAATAAGAGCTGTTTTCTTTGCTTATGAACTCATCGCGACAACCATCCGACAAACTTCCTTTAAATGCGAAGTTAAAAACATTGCCAGATGCACCCGGCGTTTACTTGTTTTACGACAATCGGGGCAAAATTATTTATATAGGTAAAGCCAAAAGTTTAAAGAAGCGAATAACGTCATATTTTCATAAAGAAAAGCATGAGCATGTAAAAGTCCGATTGATGGTTAAAAGAATTACAGATGTTAGTTTTGTAATTGTTGAAACGGAGTTTGATGCTCTCTTGCTGGAAAATACCCTTATAAAAAAATGGCAGCCACGGTATAATGTTTTATTGAAAGATGACAAAACATTTCCATGGATTTGCATCAAAAAAGAAGCTTTTCCGCGCGTTTTTTCAACCAGGCGACCGGTAAAAGATGGCTCAGAGTACTTTGGTCCTTATGCCTCTGTAAAAACCATGAATGCTCTGTTAGAGCTTATCAGACGCTTATATAAATTGCGTAACTGCAATTTAAACTTGTCAGAAGAAAATATTAAAAAAGGCAAGTATAAAGTATGTCTCGAATATCATATTGGTAATTGCAATGGCCCTTGCTGTGGCTATGAAACAGAGGGAGCATACAAAGAAACCATTTCACATATAAGGCAACTTATCAAAGGGCATATAGGAAGCATAGTACAACACATGAAAAAGATGATGCAGGCACATGCCAAAAATTATGCTTTTGAAGAAGCTCATGTTTTAAAAGAAAAAATAGAGCTGATAGTTAATTACCAGAAAAAATCTACTGTCGTAAGTTCAAAAATCAGCAATATTGACGTTTTCTCAATCAAGTCACATGCAGATATTGCTTTTGTAAATTTTTTTAAAATTATCAATGGGGCTATTGTTCAATCGCATAGTATAGAGCTTAAAAAAAAGCTGAAAGAATCAGAAGCTGAATTGTTAGGATATGCAATTACAGATTTACGCCTGCGCTTGAAAAGCGACTCCAAAGAAATTATAGTGCCAATTTTACCCGATATTTGCTTGCCAGATATTAAATATACCATTCCTCAGAGGGGTGAAAAAAAGCATTTGCTCGAATTGTCGGAGCGTAATGTTAAGTACTTTATGATGTCATATTTAAAAAGCTTGCATGAAAAGAAATCAATAACACCAGCCTCCCGTATTATGGCATCTTTGGCAGTCGATCTAAAACTTAAAGAAAAACCTGTCCATATCGAATGTTTTGATATCTCTAACATGCAAGGCAGCGACGCTGTTGCAGCCATGTCTGTTTTTATAAATGCCAGACCATCAAAGAAAATGTACAGGATTTTCAATATCAAGACTGTTGAAGGGCCTAATGATTATGCTTCATTAGAAGAGGTTGTTTACAGGCGGTACAAAAAAACATTAGAAGAGAAAAATGCACTGCCTCAATTAATCATAATTGATGGTGGAAAGGGGCAGCTGAGTGCTGCTTTGAAAAGTTTAAGAAAGCTTGACATCGAACACCAGGTAAGCATTATCGGTATAGCTAAAAAACTTGAAGAAATATTTTTGCCCGGCGACAACATTCCGCTTTATTTGGATAAACGCTCAGAATCTCTTAGACTGATTCAAAAACTGAGAAACGAAGCTCACCGTTTTGGTATTAAGCACTATCGTATAAAAGCAGAAAAAAGGCTTATTAACTCTGAGCTATACTCAATAAAAGGTATAGGCGAAAAAACCATAGAAAAACTGATGCAGCATTTTAAGTCCGTGACTATGCTTAAAAAGGCTGACTATGATGAAGTTGTCCGTGTGATCGGACAGGCCAAAGCAAAAATACTATGGGACGGCTTGAAAGAATAGAACCGAAACAGATGTGAATCAGTGCTTGATTTAAGTTTTGTGTTAATAGAAACTTTGAGCAAGAGTAAAAAAAAAGCCCAATCACCTGTGATTGGGCTTTTTTTTGTCTGAAATAACAAACTATTCAATCAAACCTCTCTGTCTTAATACGTGTTCTTTATTAGGTTCGGCACCTCTGAATTTGAAATACAAATCCTCAGGTTCTGCGGTGCCACCTGCCTCAAGAACATATTTTCTGAATTTTTGGGCTGTTTCTTGGTCAAACAAGTCGCCGGTTTCTCTGAAAGCCTCATAAGCATCGGCATCAAGCAGTCCGGACCATAAGTAACTGTAATAGCCGGCAGCATAACCCCATGTAAATGCATGCATGAAATGAGTACTTCCATGGCGGAAATAAATCTCAGGCATCATATTATACTTCGTTTTTGTTCTTTCGTTTATAATAGAAACGACTTCAGAAATTTGTTCTTCAGAGAAGGGCTCGGTAATGGTATGATATTCCATGTCGAGCAACGCAGATGCTACAAATTCTACTGTAGCAAAACCCTGGTTAAAGTTACCGGCAGCGGCAATTCTATCCATTAATTCTTGTGGCATAGGCTCACCTGTCTCATAATGGAAAGCGAAGTCAACCAAT
>PXBB01000155.1 GCA_003565735.1 Bacteroidales bacterium | reverse complement strand
AGGGACTTTCACCCTCTGGAAAAATACACTTGTCGTTTGGTTATATCAAATTAATTTGTATTTTTGAAATTTTTCAATAACTACCGACAAGTGTGCACTGCTCATGTAGGGCACACACAAATTATTACAAACTTCGCTGCTCTCGTTTGTAATAAATGTTTAATCCGTCGGTATTCTTCATCGCCAAAAGCCACTTAACGCATAAGTTGCGAAAGCCTTGAAATAGTTTACTATATCAGCGCCTTTCGACGCCTCACATCTTATACCAAACCGCTAACAAGGAAAACGCAGTTGAAATTGTTAGTAGAGTTTATCCCGATATAGTAATTGATGAATTTGATGAACACTCAATTTCATTATAATTACATAATCGGGATTTGTTTAATGCCGACTGTTATTCAAGTCTAACGATAAGTCGGTATGACCTCAATTAAAAGCATGAGTAATACAGGCTAGTAATGCAACTATGACATACCTAAAAATTCAGTGTCTGTTCTTGCATAAAGTGACCTGTCACTTCAGTAATCAGAGAAAAAATTAAACGCTTTCGGTTAATTTAACCAGAAAATCCCAAAATTTTTCAACAGAAGCGATGTGAACTTTCTCGTCCGGAGAGTGCGGAAATTTTATGGTGGGTCCGCATGAAATCATATCCCAATGAGGATAAACGGCTCCTAAAAGGCCACACTCAAGGCCGGCATGAATGGCTCTTATGCCTGGTGTTTTTCCAAACATTTGCTTATAAGTCTCCTGTGCTGATTTCAAAATCTCTGAGTCCATATTGGGTTTCCATCCCGGATATTCGCCTTCTCGAGTTACTTTTGCACCAGCCAATTCAAAAACAGCGGTAACCATATTGGCCAGGTCATGTTTGGCCGTATCTACTGAACTACGTAAAAGGCAAACGACTTCACATGTTTTTTTGGAACTATCGGTAGTAACAGTAGCAAGGTTGAGTGAGGTTTCAACAAGGTCTTTCATATCTGTGCTCATACTCATGACACCATTGGGGCAGCCATAAACGCCCCATATGACCTGTTTTTGAGTTTGTGCGTCCATAACGCTTGAAGGCATTTCACACTTTTCGAGCATGAAAGACAATTCGGGTTCAGTTGATCCAAACTCATTTTTAAAAATATCTTCGTATGTTTTAACTAGCTTTTGTAAGTCCTGTGATTTATCTTTAGGTACGGTAACTACAGCAAAGGCTTCACGTGGTATGGCATTACGAAGGGTGCCACCTTTCACATCAGATAAACATAAATCTAATTGATGAGCTTCATACAAAAACCTGAATAATAATTTATTAGCATTGGCTCTACCCAGTGGGATATCCATTCCAGAATGGCCGCCCTTAAGTCCTGTAATTTTTAGTTCAAATGCTTCGTGTGTTGTTTTTGGAGCTTCTTCTTTGTAATCGAACAAAGCCACAGTATCAATTCCGCCGGCACAGCCTACGTAAAGCTCGCCTTCTTCTTCAGAGTCTAGGTTAATCAGTATATCTCCTTTAAGCAAGCCCGGTTTAAGAGCAAACGCACCACCCATACCGGCTTCCTCATCAACAGTTAGTAATGCTTCTAGTGGACCATGCTTAATATTATCAGAAGCCATAATAGCCATAGCAGCTGCTACACCTATACCGTTATCAGCTCCTAAAGTCGTATCTTCTGCAGTAACCCATTCACCATCAATGTAAGGTTTAATAGGGTCTTTTAAAAAATCATGTACCGTGCTACTATTTTTCTGTGGCACCATATCGAGATGCCCCTGGAAAATGATACCTTTTTTGTTTTCCATACCGGGTGTTGCAGCTTTACGTAAAATCACATTCCCAATTTCATCCACATGCGATTCTAAACCATGCTTATTGGCAAACGCTATGACATATGCTCTCAACGCATCTTCATGTTTTGATGGATGAGGAATGCCACATATGTCTTCAAATACTTCCCATAGTAGTGCAGGCTTTAGATTGTTTAATACTTTTGTCATTTTTTTTACCTCCTTGTTTATTATTTTTGAATAGTTATTTTTAAAACATTTTAAGCTATCAAAAAGCTCAAATTCATGTGTTTAGCATATTAGCTGTTAACATAAGGCCCTATAAGCCTAAAACATTAATTAAAAACAAAGGTAAAGAAAACTTTGAAAGTATTTTGTGTGTTTAAAAAAAAGTGTTAAAATTGTATTGTGTTAAAAAAAACAATCAAATATTCACCTATGAAGACACCAGCTTTTAATTACCAGGAGCCTTTTCCAACAGGAGATGATACGACCCGATACTACTTGCTCAGCAACAAGTATGTAAGCCATTCTGAATTTGAAGGGCAAAAAATACTTAAAATTAAAAAAGAAGCTTTAAGTATATTGGCCCAAAGAGCATTACGTGATATTTCTTTTATGTTGCGCACCTCGCATATAAAACAGATAGCAGCGATACTTAATGATACTGAAGCCAGTGAGAATGATAAATATGTAGCATTAACCATGCTTAGAAATGCTGAGGTCTCAGCTAAAGGCATGCTTCCTTTTTGTCAGGATACAGGAACAGCCACTATTATTGGCAAAAAAGGGCATCAAGTATGGACAGGCGGTAATGACGCCGAAGCTTTAAGTTATGGCGTATATAAAGCTTATACGGAAGAACATCTGCGTTATTCTCAAACCATTCCGTTAGATATGTACTCAGAAAAGAATTCCGGAACTAATTTGCCTGCACAAATTGACATATACAGTGTTGATGGAGACAGCTATGAATTTTTGTTTTTAGCGAAAGGCGGTGGCTCGGCTAATAAAACAGCATTATTTCAGGAAACTAAAGCATTGCTTACCCTTGGTAAATTAGAGCATTTTTTGATTGAAAAACTCAAGACCTTAGGAACAGCTGCATGTCCTCCTTATCACATAGCCTTTGTTATAGGCGGCACTTCTGCAGAAGCTAATTTAAAAGTTTTAAAATTGGCTTCTGCTAAATACCTTGATGCGCTGCCCGAAAAAGGCAATGAAGGCGGACAAGCTTTCCGAGACAAAGTGTTAGAAGGTAAAATTCTTGATGCAGCATATAACTTAGGAATAGGGGCCCAATTTGGAGGCAAATATTTTGCGCTTGATATACGTATTGTACGCCTGCCACGTCATGGTGCTTCCTGCCCTGTAAGTATGGGTGTTTCGTGTGTAGCTGACAGAAATATCAAAGCAAAAATTAATCATGAGGGCCTGTGGATAGAAAAGCTCGAAGACAATCCCGCCCGCTTTATTCCTGAGTCTTTTAGAAACAAAGAAGATAGTACCGGTGCTGTAGATATTGATTTGGATAAGCCTATGGCAGATATTTTAAGTGAATTAAAAAAGCATGCTGTTGGCACACGTCTTTCTTTGAATGGAACTATTATCGTGGCTAGAGATATAGCACATGCAAAACTCAAAGAAAGATTGGACAAAGGTGAAGAGCTGCCGGATTATATAAAAGACCATCCTGTGTATTATGCCGGTCCGGCTAAAACACCTCCCGGCATGCCATCGGGATCTTTTGGCCCTACAACAGCCGGCCGTATGGACGCCTATGTCGATCTTTTTCAAAAGCATGGGGGAAGCATGATTATGATTGCTAAAGGTAACAGGTCGCAGCAAGTTACTGATGCTTGTAAAAAATACGGTGGCTTTTACCTTGGCAGTATTGGTGGCCCGGCTGCTATACTCGCCCAGGAAAACATCAAAAATGTAAGCCTTTTGGAGTATCCCGAATTAGGCATGGAGGCCATATATCGTATTAAAGTTGAGAATTTCCCGGCTTTTATTCTTGTTGACGATAAGGGTAATGATTTTTATAATAAGGCTTAAGTTATTCCTACTTCGATTTTTTCGCTGTTATCATCATATCAAAAGTGTGTCATTGAAAAAGCATTTATACTGCTAATAGGTAATAGATTTTATATTATGGGATTAGCTCATTTTAGCTTATTCACGGCTGTTTAAAAACTTTACACCTATAAGCCTGTCGTAAAGTTCATTAGGTTTTCTATAGTAAACATATATGGCATAATCATTTTCTGTTTGGCTGTGGTTGCCTTCCAAAAGTCCCATATCAGCAGCCTCCTTACCATTTTCTAAAAATGCGTAAGCATAATTGTAGTAGCCTTGCTTAAGCAGTAAAACCTTTTCATAAGCTCTTGTATGGTAGTTGTAAATCATTTTGGAGTTATTGTTAAATCCCCAATCAGTTAGAGCACCCATAATGTGTATATTGCCATGTATCATAGGTGCAGGATAGGCCAGAGAAAAATGCACATAAACATAGTCGGCACCAACCCGACTGTCTTGTGCTTCTTCATTTTTTATAGCTCGTTTACCATTGATGTCGTGTCTTTGTCTGTAACGCCTGAAAGGTTTTCGTTCATCGGCTTTTAAGTATGCATGATAATAACCTTGCTGCAATTCAATGTTATGGACACCCTCCATAAGCAATCTTAAGTTTTTGAGGTCAAAAGCTCTGAATTCATTATTTCCGTCAAAAACGATTCCTGAACCCCAGTCGTATTCCAGCACATGGTTTCTTATCAAAGAGGGTTTGACAGACTTTATCATATTATCAGTTCTTTGATTTTGTTGAACGATTAAGTGTAGGTTTCTATGTGGGTCGGCAATTCTAAAATTTGTATGTGTAATTGTTAAAGCTATTTCTTGCTTGGAATCTCTGTCTTCAATAGCAGTGGCTTGTCTTACACTTCCATCAATACTTACACGTGCTTCAAAAATTTTAAACCTGCGGGTTAAAACCACATTATCAGGAGAATCAAGGAAGACTTTTAATATATAGTTACCGGAAATACGAGGGCGTACTTCATTTCCCGGAAAAGTTAAAAAATAATGCGTATAATTTTGCAGTGTATTTCTTGATGTTTTATAATCTACTATATAGTCGGTAGTGAAGCCGTCAATATATTCGCTTTGATTAATATGTGAAGGTTGCCAATAGGCATCACAGTGTAGGATAGTATATTGGTAGTTTTTAAAGCCTCCTTCAAGGTCATCAAAGGACAGCAACAATCTGTCATTTTTACCCATTTCTATTACCGGACGGCTCATCTCCCACCCTACTCTGTGAAACAAAACAGTATTGATATGGGGTTTATAGATATGGTTGTCGAATCTCAGAAAATCTTCATCAAAATATCCTATTGCATCTGAATCCAACTGTGCTTTTTCAATTTTTTTTTCTGCTTCCATTAACCTTAAGTCAGCTATTAAAGCTGTATCTCTGCTAATAGTCGCAACAGGAAGCCTGTCTGTTTGTTGTTGCTGTGTCCGACAAGAGAGTATTAAAAAGAGTACTATTAAGCCACTTGTCACATAAAGATTTTTCATCATAAATAAAATTAAGCTGATACCCCTACAAAACTAATAAAAAAAAGACAATAGTCATTCATGATTTTGGTAAATAGTAAGCATTCAACCGGAGAAAAATTATTCAAAAATCTGTTTATAGTTTGAAGATAAATAAAATAAAAAACGGAAAAGCTGTGTTTAGTTAACGATATCGCCACGAAGGATGCGGAATCTTCTACGGGCATCAACAACGTGAAGGCTTCCGGGAAACTTTGTTAAAATACTTTGATACAACTGCATGGCCTTTTCTTTATCTTCAAAAATATTTTCGTACAATTGAGCGCGCAGGAAAAGTGCATCATCAGCCAGCACGCTTTTGGGATAGTAGTCAACAATTCTTTTGTAAAGGCTGTCAGCAGCTTTATGATTTTGAATATTTTTAAATATTTCAGCTTTTTTAAACAAAACATTATCCATTATGACATGGTAAAAATAACGTCTTTCGATAGAATCCAGTAAATCAAGGGCTTCATAGTGTTTGTTTTGAAAAGCCAGAAGTTCAGCCCTTGCGTACATGCTAAGAGGATCGTAAGAGTTATCTTCAGCAATATTGTCAGATATGAGCAGAGAAAGAGCCAAAGCATCATTGGCAATGAGTTTAGAGGTTGAAGCTTTTAGGACATCCAGCTGGGCTTTTGCCCAATCGAATTCGTTGATATAAAAAGAAAGCCGCGCATTTTTAAACTTGGCTTCATGCCCAACAGGTTCATGTTTCAAATCTTTTTCAACTTGAGAGTAAATAAGCGTGGCATCCCATACATCACCATTAAGCAGTAGTATATCTCCTAGCAATATTTTGGCTTCAGCAGCTAAGCCCTCCGGTATCTGCGGCATATCTACAAGGGTATTCAATAAATCTATGGCTTCCTTGCCTTTATCAAGATAGAAAGCTCTTATATGAGCAAGGTCTTTGATAAGCGGTACTGTGCGATGATTGACACCATATGCTTCGAGCATATCCTCGTATTTGACTTCTATTTGACGTAAATCTTCAATGGTAAAATCATAGTTATTGATAATTTGCGAGTAACGCGTGTGTAGCAATTTAACACGTGCATTCAGGTAGTAGTAGTTATCCTCGCCTTTTTCAAGAACATATGTAAAACAGTCAGCAGCGACATCATACGCATTATTGCTGAGCGCCAGATTGCCTAAATCGTAAACCCTTTTACCATCTTCTCTGTGTCTGCGGTCGAGGGCGCGTGCCTGCGTAAAAGCTGTTTTAAAATCTCTTTGCTGCACCGAATGCCACAAAAGCATCTCGGCATAGTAAGTGGCTGAGGGGTTTCTTTGAACTCGTTTAAGGAGTGCTATCCTTAGTGCTTCACTCTTATTACCATCAGGATCACGCGATAAAGAATGCTGAAGCCGGTTTTGAACATTACGCATATGTGTCTGCGGATTGCTTGCTAATAGCTCTAAATATTCGTTGACCATTTTTTCGTGGTCATGAATTCTGTCGTAAATATTGGCAAGCTCGTAACGAAAAAGATTTTCATTGCGTAAGATGTGTCGCCCTTTGATATAAGTTTGTATGGCGTATTCGTTTTCCCTTCTCATAATGAACCCGTTAGCAGCGTCACGTACAGCTCTTTCATTTGCCGGCAAGTTGTTTAACACATCATCATATTGTCTTTGCGCCCTTCGGGCATCGCCCAGGTTTTGATAAATAAAGCCCAGGTCTATCTTAAGTCTTACATTATCTCTTTCCTGCCTTATGCGTCTTCTTAAAAAACGTTCTGCGGTTTCAAAGTCCTGAGCACCTATCAGTGAGTTAATATAATAGTTGTAATAGTATGCTGTTGGTCTTTGCTGGTAAAGGCTTTCAAAAATACTTGCAGCTTCTTCGAACTGACCATTTTGATAATACTGTATGGCCAATTGCTCGCGTGTATTTTGAGCAAACAGAAGTGTAACTGTTAATGTTAGAATCGATATTGTCAAAAAGATTCTTTTCATGTGTGCTGTTCCTTAAATACAAATAATGAAGCTAAATTGCTGCAAAGCTTGCGCGATAAAAAACGATTTTTACCACTATTTCAATCTTCTAATAGGTCTTCCACTTGTGGGTTTAGCTCTTTAAACATATTGTGATACCTTGTAGTATTGTAGTGCAAATTTTCTACAGTAAGATCAATATAGTTAACAAAACTTGTTTCCTCTCTGATATATTCTTCAACGACATCAGGTTCGTAGGTGTTGTGTTTTAAGTTTTCTTTTAGTGCATTTAATTGTCTGCGTGCATAATTTATCTCTACCATCATTTCATCATAGTTCTTTTTATAGTCCCGCAATGGTTTTCTGATAAGGCCATAGCGTGTGTAAATGCTCCAGGTTTCTTCATCATCTCTATCCGTAAATTGTTCTCTTATTCTGTCAAGATTGTCCAGATAAATTCTAAAATCTCTTTGAATTTCTACAGTGTCAATTTCATTTAATAGAGCTTCGCGTTTATCTAAAACAACAAGCAGACTGTCAACATATGCAATCTCTTTGCTGTATTGAGTTGATTTACACATAGTGAGAAAAAAACTTGATGTTATCAAAACTCCCACTGCAATAAAAAGCATTAATTTTTTCATGGTACTATATTTTTTTTAATTAATAATTTCAAATCCGGTATAATCGAGAAGGCATTCAGGTATTTTAACACCATGCTTTGTTTGATTATTTTCAATAAGTGCGGCCATGATACGTGGTAAAGCTAAGGCGCTTCCATTGAGGGTATGAAGCAATTGTGTTTTTTTATTACTGTCACGGTATCGCAGCTTCATTCTGTAAGATTGAAAAGCTTCAAAATTTGATACAGAGCTGACTTCGAGCCATTTTTTTTGTCCTTTGGCATATACTTCCATATCGTAGGTTAGCGCTGCGGTAAAGCTGATATCGCCACCACAAAGTCTTAAAACGCGGAAGGGAAGCTCGAGTAAACGCAGCAGTTCACAAACATAATGACGCATTTCTTCAAGGCTTTCGTATGATTTTTCAGGTTTTTGGATTTGCACAATTTCTACCTTATCAAATTGATGCAGTCTGTTCAAGCCTCTGACATCTTTTCCATAGGAACCGGCTTCACGCCTAAAACATGGTGTATAGGCCACATTTTTTACAGGCAAATCAGCTTCGGCCATTAGCATATCTCTGTAAATATTCGTAACAGGCACTTCTGCTGTAGGTATAAGGTAAAAATTTTCTGATGCTATGTGGTACATTTGCCCGTCTTTGTCAGGCAGTTGTCCGGTAGCAAAAGCCGATGCCTCATTAACAAACAAAGGAGGCTGAACTTCTGTGTAACCATTTTCAATGGCTTTATCCAGAAAAAAATTAATAAGTGCTCTTTGCAACTTAACCCCTTTGCCTTTATAAACAGGGAAGCCAGCTCCTGTTATTTTGGCTCCCGTTTCAAAATCTATCAGATTGTACTTCGCTGTTATATCCCAATGAGGTAGCAAGCCTTCCGCACCTTCAATACGACCTTCGCTATGCAAAACTTCATTGTCGTCGGACGATTTTCCGGGTTTTACATCTTTATGAGGTACATTGGGGATTTGGATCAATAATTTTTCCAAATCCTTTTCTGCATTTGTAAGCGCGTCACTTAATGACTTGGTGGCAATTTTAAGATCTGCGGTCTTTTTCTTGAGTTCTTCTGCTTCTGTAGCCTTGCCCGTTTTGAAAAGCTTGCCAATGGTTTCTGAAATACTCTTTATCTCCGCCTGACTGGTATCGTACTTTTTTTGAAGTTCACGCTTATGTGCATCAACTTCCAAAACTCTATTAATCAAAGTAGCAGCATCAAAATTTTTAATGGCCAGCGACTTTATAATCCCTTCTTTATCTGTTCTGATATTTTGTATATGCAGCATTTTATTTTTTTTACAAATCTATAAAAATATTACGTAACCACTCATGTTTCTTATGTTTTAAAATTCTGAATCCATTATTAAAACTCATTAGGGCTTTTTTTATTACATGATAATGTCATTATCCATAAGAAAAATCTTTTTATGATTTTTCTTCCTTTTCCTGTCTTGTGCAGCATATAGCAGACCCAAATAATCCCTATTGATATTGAGTTAGTTATATTTCAATTTTGGGTGTTTTGTTGAATAAAAATGTAATTAAAATCAAAGATTTTCTTGTTTTATGTATTATGCATGCACGCTTTGAATTTTCCTGCATTCCTTAGCCCGTTAGGGCTTCAACGTTCATAAAAACAAGGACTTAAGACTATACTATTCCACGTAGTGGATAAACTAAGCACCCAATTTCTCAACAACACCAGTATATTTTATAATACTTGTTAATGTCCTAAAGGACAAAAACAGAATTTTTCACTAATTCTTTTATGGACATTAAAGCCCTAACGGGCTATTGAATATCATTCTATATTTTTTTCCATTTGTTGAGCAGTTATATAATCCTAATTCTCAAGGGAATCAATATAAAGGAGGGTGTTAATGCTTAAACAGGGAAAAATCTTTTTATGATTTGAGAGCTTTGCAAGATAATCAACAAAATTTTATTGTGAATTTTTATAAGTTTTTGAGAGTTTTTTGTTAGAATTTAAGTCATTTGGGCTTTTTTTTCTTCATTTTTTGTTTATATTATT